>JANOHG010000528.1:0-5909 GCA_031406375.1 Archangiaceae bacterium
ACCGAGACGCTCACCTGCGCAGGGCAGTGTCCTGAAGGTCATGTTTGCACCCAAGGCCGGTGCGTTCTCGTCGCAGGCTGTCCCGACGACGAAACGCGGTGCACCGCGGGGTGTTTCAACCTCAAGACGAACCCGGTCCACTGCGGCGACTGTACAAAGGCATGTGGTGCAAACCAGACCTGTGTCGACGGAACATGCACGGCGCGCTGCAGCGCTGGGCTTGTCAGCTGCAATGGCGTTTGCATCGACGTAACGAGCAGCTACCAGAATTGTGGCGAATGCGGCCGCGTGTGCCCAAGCATGGAAGTTTGTCAGGCATCCAGCTGTCAGGCTGCATGCACCGCTGGTTTCGACAACTGCAGCCGTTCGTGTGTGAAGCTGTCCACGGACACGCAGCACTGTGGAAAGTGCAACAACATGTGCTCGTCAGTACAGACCTGCACAGATGGCGCCTGTCGTTGCTCGTCTCCACTGGTGGCCTGCGGTTCGGCGTGCGTGGATCTTGGCAGTGACTTGAAGAACTGCGGAGGGTGCGGTCTTGGTTGTTCCACCGGAGAGTCGTGCCGGCAGGGGCGGTGCGTGCCAATGTGCCCCGCGGGTCAGTTGCTGTGCGGGCAGAAGTGCCTGGCTACGAAGACCGACGTGCAGAACTGTGGCGCTTGCGGAAATGTCTGTGGACGCAATGAAACGTGCCTTGAAGGCAAGTGCACGGTGTTCTGCGGTGCAAACCTCGAGACCTGCAACGGAACCTGTCACGACCTTCAGAGCGATTGGACCCACTGTGGCCAATGCAATCTCTCGTGCGCGGTAGGGCGCGTCTGTGTTCGCGGTGGCTGCGCTTGCCCTCCTCAGTTGGTGCTTTGCGGCAGTGCCTGCGCGGATCTGCAGGGAGACGCGAACAACTGCGGTACCTGTAACAACGTGTGTTTGGCCGGAGCAAGCTGTCGCAATGGAACCTGCATTTGCTCGCTGCCGTTCGTCATGTGCAACGGTAAGTGCGTTGACCAGTCGTCAGACGTCAATAACTGTGGTGGCTGTGCCAATAAGTGCGCTCCGAATCAGCAGTGCTCGAACACGCTCTGCAGCGCCCTCTGCGCGAGCTCCGATGGAGGATCGCTGACCAACTGCAGCGGAAGCTGCGTCGATCTGACCCAACACATACAGAACTGCGGCGCCTGTAACAATGCGTGTGGCTCAGGAGAAACCTGCTCGAACTCAAGCTGTAAGTGCGCGCTGGGCAAGACCCGGTGCGGGGGGGTGTGTCTCGACACCTTGACCGATCGCTTCAACTGCGGAAGCTGTGGAGTCACTTGCCAGAGCAATCAAGTGTGTACGAACGGAAGTTGTGGGCTTGGATGTGCTCCGACACTTTCATTGTGCGGCAATTCGTGCGTAGACCTGAAGACGAACCCTGGAAACTGTGGCACCTGCGCCGCCCAATGCCAGACCAACGAACAGTGTGTTGCGAGCACTTGCTACTGCACCGGGGGAAGCCAGTACTGCAGTGGTATTTGCAAGAATCTGCAGAATGACGTGGCGCATTGCGGAATCTGCAACAACGCCTGCCCGGGCAATCTCCAATGCTTGAGTGGCACCTGCCAATGTCCTGCGGGGAAGACCAACTGCAACGGAACCTGCGTGGTGCTCAGCACCGACCCGTATAATTGTTCGATGTGTGGCCAGGTCTGCCCTGGCGCGGGTACCACGAGCGCTTGCGTGGGCTCGGCGTGTGTCTGTCAGACGGGGTACACGAAATGCTCGGGAGTGTGCGTCAACACTCAGTTCGATCGGAACAACTGTGGCGGGTGCGCGATCAACTGCGCGAGCAGCGAGGCGTGCAAACAGGGCGCGTGCGCGCCTCCGTGAACATTCGTGTCCTTCCGGTAGAGGTGCTTGAAGCCGGGGCCGACGCGCGGGGGTGCAGCGCGCTTCCCACGGTGCACGAAGGCTGGTTCTGGCGCCGCGGCTTGCCCCGAGCTCTTTCTCAACGCCCGCGGTGGCCCGCTCACGCGCGACGGATTCGAATACATACTCGCCAAGCACACCGCGATCGCTGCACCGAACACTCCATCGCTCAATAAGAAGCGGGTCTCCCCCCATGTCCTGCGGCACAGCTGTGCCATGCACACCCTGAAGGCGACCCACGACATTCGCAAGGTCGCTCTCTGGCTCGGTCACTCCTCAGAGCTTTGGTGTTGTGATTCCAGGTCAAAGATGAGGCGCAGCTCGAGTGCGCTCACGCCTTCAGTTCGGCGATTCGCTTTTTCATCAGGGTGATTACGTGCCTGCTCACGCGGTCGTCGAAGCCGATCTCTTTCACCCGCGCGACGAAGGGAGCTGCGAGGGCGGTGAGTCGATCCAGGCGCGACTCAATCGCTTTCTTCGGCACGTTGAAGCGCGAACCGAATTCGAGAAAGTGCGCCCGCTTGAGGTTGTCGTCTCGGCCTTCGAATTTCAGGGCGAGCTTCTGGTCGCCATAGGGCCTCGTGGACAGAACGTCGTAGAGCGGGCTCAGCTGAAGCGACCCTTGGGCACCACGCAGGCTGATGTTTTTGCCGTGAAGGTCACCGTTGCCGGACAAATAGCTGAAGGCGACCCACTCGATGAGGCGGGCACACTCGGCGGGAGGCGAATCGCAGACGTCGAGCCCTCGCGCGACTTCGCTGATTTTCAGGCGGTACTTGTCGGCGGGGTAGCGGTTCAAGAATTGACAGGCGTCTTCCTGGTGGATCCCGCGCCACCGCCGGCCGTCACGCTCGCGATCAAAGCGCTCGACGAGGAGGCCTGCCTCGCTGTTCCTGTCGCGCACCAGGTGGGTCTTTGCGGCGTCGAGGCCGCAACCGGCAGCCATCGACATGAAGAAGTGCTCGTTCTCGACCAGCAACGGCTTGTCAGGCGGGTTGATCTTCAGGATCCACCGCTTGCCGGCGGTGGCGAACGGAAACGAGATGACCGATGGCGAAAGCTTCTCTTGCACGCCGGGAATCACCGGCTCGTCGCTCGACTCGGTGCTGCGTCGGAAGAGCTCCTGAAACTCGAGGCGGTCGAGCGGAGTCAGTTCTTCCCGCGCTCGCTCAAGGGGCTCGACGCTCGCACCGGGAAGAATCGGGAAAAGGTCCCCAACGCAGTCAGAGCCCGCCGCGACCAGGAGCGTGAACAAGTCGTCTTCTGAGGTCTTCGCTCGAGTGAGCAACGCGCGCAGTCGCATGCCCTCGGGAATGAGCCCGGCGAAATAGGTGTGGAGATTGACCCCGTGCGTCTCGATGGTTCTCTGCGCATACGGCAGATGGAGCGCCAGCCCGTCAGGACGGTTGTGGTGGGCCTCGAAGAATGCCTGCTCGTACTCGAACAGCGCCCCTCGCGGAGTCCGACGCAGCTGCCCGACGCGAGTCGCATTGCGGTAGATGTCGACGCGCTCGACGCTGCGCGGGTCCGTGGCGGTCACTTCTTGTCCGCCGAAATCCACTCACCGAACGAGCTGCCGGCGCCGCTGCTTCGTGGCGCGAGCGTCAACTTCAGGCCCAACACCTCGAGCACCGGAACGAGCTTGTCGAGCCGTATCGTGGGCTTGCCGCGCTCGAGGTCGTAGAGGAAGTCAGGCCCACAGCCCGAGAGCTCGGCGAGCTGCTTCTGGGTGAGCCTCAAGAGCTTCCGTTTGCTTCGGACTTCAGCTCCGAGCTGCACCGCCCAGGGGGGAACTGATTCTGCCGATCGCCTGGATTTCTTCTTCACTGTCCCAATCTAAGGTCGAAGTTGGTCAAATTCAATTCGATCGCATGGATTGCGTCGATATGCGGGCTCACCAACAGCCCTTGTAGCGTAAATCACTGCGATCGCCGTGGTGTTTCAGGTCGATGGGCGCTCGCGAGCGGCTGAAGCTGGCCACGAAACTCGAGGTTGCCACCCAGGCCGTTGCCTCGACAGTGCGCGGGCTGGCTGCCGGTGGCCTCGCCTCGGCAGTGGACGCCGATGTCGCGGAAGCCGCTGAGATTCGAGCAGCTCAGGACAGACTGAAGGCTGAGGAGCAGGTCGCAGTCGCCCACGCCCAGCTTCGACCCCTCGTGGGAGGAGAAGTGGTCAAGACCGTTGCACTCAGGGGAACGTAGCGCGAGTGACTTGGGGATCAGCTCGCCAAGAACCACCGAGAGATACGTAAGAAGCCGAACCGGCCAGGCATCACGGAGTGGTTTCGAGACCAAGCGTCCCGCTTGGAGCGTGCGCGTCGCGCCGGAGCGCGAACGGTGCTGCGATCGACGCGCCGACGACGACCGCGGCCGCTACCCAAATTACCGGATTCTTGTACAGCGGCGTCGCTGGTTTGACGGTCTCAATCTTCATCGTCAACGGCATGGGTTCATCGCCGAGCGCGACCAGCAGACCGCCAGATGCGTCATGCGCACGAATAAAATATTCGATCATGCGCTCGCCTTCGGGGCCTTCGAAAATGTTGGGCACGTTGACGCTGAAATTGTCATTCTCTCCGCCGACCATTGGCACCTGCGAGTAGCCCCCTTCGCCGACCTTGCCTTTCGAGCGATAGTGCAGCGTCATCGTCTTCACGCGCGCTGCGCCAGAGGTGATCGCGACGTTGGCGGTCGTGGTCGTTCCTGCGCCACCGACTGCGGTAGGCGTCTCATGCTGCAGCTTGACGGCCTGGGTCGCGCGATAGGCCTTGAATGCGCCCGCGAAGAGCGTGCGCATCTTCGGCGAACTCGCCGCAGGCAGAACGTAGTCCGGTTTGATCAAAATGAGCTTACCCAGCGCCTGGGTCGCGTTCGGAGTGTCATCATAGGCTGCGTAGGTCAGCGCCATCAGCTTGTAGATCTCTATCTTTTGCTCGGGCGTCACGCCGTGTACTGCGAGCGCGAACTCGAGCTTGGGAATCACACCTTCGACTTCGAAGTTGGCAAACTGCTTTCGTGCTTCCTCGAAGTACGGGTTGGGGGGTCCCAAAGCCGGCGCCTCGGCGGGGTCGATTGGTTTGGTTCGCGTCAGGGGCGACAACTCGTCCTCGACGGCGATGGTTGGAGCGTCGCTGGGCACCTTCACCATCGGCCGCGACTTGGCCTTCATCGGTGACCTCGTCTTCGTCGTCTTCGTCGTCTTCGTCATCTTCGTCATCTTGGTGGGCTTGGCGGGCTTGCTTTCGGCAGACTGTGCGCAAACGACGCACAGGATGGAAAAACCAAGAATGACGGAACGGGCTTTGGCTTTGGCGTTGTGCATGGGCAAAAGCGAGGCTACACGCAGATCCATGTGGGAATGCAACCCCCAAAGAAGGGTAGCCGAAAAGTTCACTGTTAACGAAAGATCTGCTCAGGTCGGTTACGATTCGCCCCCCGTGATGCAGATTCTTCGTTCTGGTTGTCGACCTCTGCTGCTGCAGGCAAACGTCGGTTCGAGCTGACCTCGATGATCACCGAATTCGGTAAGTATCTTTTGCTTCACCGCATTGCAGTCGGAGGTATGGCCGAGATTTTTCTCGCCAAACAAACCGGCGTACAGGGCTTCGAGAAGCTGGTGGTGGTGAAAAGAATTCTTCCCCACCTCGCCGATGAACAGTCATTGGTGCAGATGTTTTTTCACGAAGCTCGGCTCGCGGCTTCGCTGACTCACCCAAACATTGTACAGATCTTCGATCTCGGTGAATTCAATGGTCAGTATTTCATCACCATGGAATTCATCCCCGGGCAGGACCTTTCGGGCATTCTTCGTAAGAATCAGAAGTCGCGAGCGATCCTCCCGGTTGAGCTCACCGCGCGAATCATCGCTTCATCTGCCGACGGGCTCCACCACGCTCACACCAAGAAGGATCTGAAGGGCAACCCGCTGAACATCGTTCACCGCGACATTTCGCCCTCGAACCTCATCGTTTCCTACGACGGAATCGTGAAGGTCGTGGACTTCGG
>JANOHG010000574.1:0-8061 GCA_031406375.1 Archangiaceae bacterium
GGTGCGATACCGCTTGAACGCCTTCCCCGCTTTGTCGGCGTATTCGACTTTCATCGGTACCCAGGTCTGCTTGTCGACGAACAGCTTCACCTCACCGTACGGCGAGTCTTCTCCACCTTTACCCAGCAGCACGAAGCATTCACGACCGTCGACTGTGTCGTCGGGCAGCCGCTTGTTGTCTTCGTCGCGCGAGCCGTTGCTGGCGATGTCGGCGTACGAAAAGTCGGTGTCCATGAACGCTTTGCCACGCTCAGTCTTCGCCACCTTTCGAACCCGCTTCAACTTCGGCAGGTACAGCGAGATGTCGTCCGCTTCTCCTGGGCCACCTTCGATGGTCAGAAACGCGACTCCCGCCACGCCTGCGGGTTGAATAAAGCGAGAGAGTGCGTGGTTCTTGCCGCCGACGTTCTTCGACGAAGTGCTCAACACCTGGTCCTTCACCTTGCCGTCGGCGCTGGTGGTGGTCAGCTTCATCTCGGCCGAGAGATTGACGAGGTTGAGTGCGCCGCGCTCGCGCGACTTCTTCGAAATCTCGGCCGCAGACTCTTCGGCGATGCCGGCCGCGCCGGCGAGCACGCCACCCACCATCAACAGCCTGCACAGACGACGGCCATCGGCTCGACGCGCTTGGGTCATCACCCCTCCTTACTTCAGGGACGCAGGGCGAGCCCGGCCATTCGAAAGCTGCAGCTCGGCTTCGAGTCGGCGCTCGGCAGCTTTCAACCGGTCATCCTTCGGCAGCAGGGTGCGGGCGCTGCTTATCTGCTCGAGTGCACGCGGCACATTTCCCCGCGCCACTTCGCACCGCGCATCCGCTTCGAGCATCCAGGCGTCCTCGGGGGCATAGAGCACCGCCGCCGCCGATGCCTCGCAGGCCCGCTCGACCTCGCCCATCTGCAGCAACGCCAGCGCGAGCTCGCGGCGCGACGTGACATCCCCTGGCTCGGCACGAACGGCGGCACTCAACGCATCCGCGGCAGCAGCGGGCTCGCCATCACGCAACAGCGCCCCGCCCAAACGGCCCAGCACCGGCGCCGCGTTCGGAAACAACAGCGCCCGCGCTCGCGCTTCGCGCAGGATCTTCGGTTCGTCGAAGCGGATTCCCGCCACCATCGCGTCTGCGACGTGGCCGTACAGTGGAAACTCGTCAGGAAAGGTGAACACCAGCTGGTAAACCAGCTCACCTCGAGGCACGAAGTACGCCGTGAGGCGGGTGGCGCCCTGAGGCTCGTAGAATTTCGCGCTCACCTTCACCGCGTCGCGGTCTCCCAGGCGTGCCGTCACCGGCGAGTCAGGCGCGACCTTGAAGACGTCGGGGCCGAGCGCTACCGGGTTGAGCCGTTCGTCGCTGAAAGCCCGGGCGCTTTCCGCCGCATCCGCCATCAAGCTGCCATTGCCAACCTGCACCGCTTCGGCGGCGAAGCTCGCGCGACCCAAACCCGGCAATCCGTTGTACCAGGCCAGGCTTCCGAGCGGATTTGCGCCCTTGAGCCACGCCCGCGGCACTGGAACAGAGATCCCAAAGGTGTCGTCGCGCTCGGTGCGCCACACCGGCAACGATTCGCCCAACAGCTGCTGCCCGAAGAGCACGAAGGCAAGAATTCCAAGCGAAGGAGCCGCCCGCAACGCGGGACTCCACCAGGCAGCCGGCTCGGTGAGCAGCCGCGGCCGCATCACTGCGGCGCAGAGCATCCCCGCGAGCAGTCCTCCAAAGTGCGCCCAGTTGTCGATTCCCTTCGAGGTCAGGCCAATCAGCAACAAGCCAATCACGGTGGGAATCGCTGCTTCACCCATTACCCGCCGGTACCGTGACGGCAACAGCCCCCGGTATTTCAGGCCGAAGACCACCACACCCCCAAGGCACCCGTAGACCATTCCCGAAGCGCCGATGCTGACCGCGTCTGAAAGGAACAACGAGGTCGTCATCGTCGCGATGCCGGAAAAAACGAGCAGCCAAAGGTAGTCGAGCGTTCGGTAGGTGTTCTCGAGCGCACCGCCCACGTTGAAGAGCACGAACATGTTGAGGCCGATGTGCAGCGCGTCGCGGTGAAGAAAGTTCGCGGTCAACAGGCGCCACAGTTCGCCCAGATCGGTGACCAGAGGTCCTACCTTTCCCCCGAAACGGACCATGTCGTCGATGTCCAGCGGCCCCTTCTGAACGGTATAGAGGTAGACGGATAGGTTGAGCAGAATCAACGCCGAGGTCATCCAGGGGAATCGCGCGATCGAGAAAGTGCGGGCGAAGAATGCGCGTCTCGGCTCGTGCAGCGACTGGTACAGCTTCAACTCGCAGGCGGGTACGAAGGTGTCGCCGGTAACTGCGGGGACGCAAACCAGGCATTGGGGCGACACCTCGCCGCTTCGAACGCGCGTCTCGAACTCGGCCAGGTCGAGGTGTTCGTCGCCTGATTCGGTGCGCAAGGTGAGGGGTTGACTCATGGCCTGTTCACGTCATTCTGCTCGGTTCGCCCGACCGATGGACATGGGTCCGTTAAAGCCGTCGTGATTTGGCGAGGATGGCTTTGTTGCAAGGTCGCTTCTGGTGCTAGAAATCGTACAGCGTGCTGAAGCTGATCATTGAAGACGATGAAGGCCGGAAGACCGTCGTCCCATTCGTTCGGGATGAGATCACGATTGGCCGGCAAGAAGGCAATACCATCCGTTTGACGGAACGAAACGTGTCGCGCCGTCACGCCCGACTCGTCCGTCAAAACGGGCACGTGTTGGTCGAGGACCTCGGCAGCTACAACGGCATCCGGATCAACGGCGACAAGATTCAGGGTCAGGTGCCGGTTCGCGAGGGCGATCTGATTCAGATTGGCGACTACGACTTGGCGGTGCAGGCTGACCAGACCCAGGCCCAAGCGACCGCGGCGACATCGCCGATGATGCCGGTGAACGCGGCTCAAGCCGGAGCCGCTCTCGACCCAGTCGAGAAGCCGGCACAGCGCGCAAGCGCGGCCACGAGCGCGACGATGAAGTTGCCCGATCTCGGTGCGACTATCCCTGCGCTGCCGCCCGTCGGCGACTTGAGCGCAACGCTTGGGGATGACGAGGGCCCCGAAGAAGCAAATCCCGATGACGTGCAGATGGCGTCGGGCGAATCCGACAGCGGGCGGCGTCATTCGACGGCCATCATTCGAATGGATCAGGTCGAAAGCAACCGCCTGCGGCAGGTCATCGACATCGATCCTTCTGAAGCGCCGCGGCTCGTCGTCCTCAACACCGAATTTGCCGGACGCGAGTTCGCCTGCATTCGCACCGAGCTGAAGATCGGCCGCATCTTAGACAACGACATCGCAATCGACCATCGCTCGCTTTCTCGCACCCACTGCAAGATCGTTCGAGAGGACACCGGCGAGTGGCGGGTGGTCGACCTGCAGTCGGCCAACGGGTTGATGGTGAATGGTGAACCGTACGCGCAGTCGGCGTTGCGCACCGGCGACACGCTCGAACTCGGTCACGTGAAGTTCAAGTTCGTAGGCCCCGGACAAAGCTTCACCCTTTCGCCGACTGCCGAAGGCGTGCAGGTCAAGCATCGAAGCAACTCGAAGGCTCCGATGCTCAGCATCGTCGCGCTGATGCTCGTCGCGGTCGCCAGCTCGGCCTACTGGTTCGTCCTTCGACAGATGCCGGTTGAAGAACCCAAGGTCGAAAAGTTAGCAGGCGTGCCGCCTACTGACCTCGAGCGCAATGCGCTGACTCCGGAAGAGCAGAACAAGGTGACCGAAGAAAAGCTTGCCGAAGCGCGCGTCGAAATCGAAGCCCTCGACTGGAAAAAGGCAGAACGGATTCTCAAGACCTGCTTCGTTGCCCAGTCGCCTTGCCCTGCGGCGACAGCCTTGCTTGCGCAGATGAACCAAGAGAAAGGACACAAAGTTGCGCTCGAGAACGCGGAAGCAGCGCTCGAGGCAAACAATCTCGAAAAGGCGCAGAGCGAGCTCAGCATGGCCGCCGGAAGCCATCTGCTCGCCAACCGCCACAAGCTGCTTGAGGAGCGCCTGCGAAAGGACATCGCCGACAACATTTCAGCCGTGGCAGCCAAGCAACCCATTGAGAAGGTCAAGCCGCCCGAGGCTCGTGCTGTCGAGGTGCCCAAGCCTGCGGTCGATCCATCGACCGTCCTCTTCGAGGAAGGCAAGCGCTTGTTCAAGGACAAGCAGTACCCTGCCGCCAAGACTCAGCTCGAAAAATGCATCAAGGTGATGCCGAAGCACGCCGATTGTCACAAGCTGCTCGGCACCACTTGGGCAAAATTAGGTGACCCAGACAAGGGCGCACGCGAGTACAAAGAGTTCCTAAGGCTCGCTCCCCCTGACCACCCGGACTTCAGTCGGGTGACCGTAATCCTCGATTCATTTGAAAAGCAGAAGTAACCCACGTGCGCCATTCCACTTCGATCCGCGCTCTCATCATCGACGATGAGGTTGAGAACGCCGACCTCTTCAAGCTCATCCTTTCGAAAGAGGGCTACCTGGTGACGTCGATTACCGACCCAACTCAGGCGGTCAATGAGTTGAAGGCCAACGACTACCACCTCGTCGTTCTCGACATGATGATGCCCCAGATGTCGGGCACTGAAGTGTTGCGAGAAATCCGCAAGTGGGACGACGACATCGCGGTCATCATCGCCACCGGCTACCCGACAGTAGACACCGCCGTCGAGAGCCTCAAGCTCGCTGCGAGTGACTACGTTCAGAAACCAGTCGAACCTGCGGTGTTCATCGAGACGGTGCGAAATGTCCTCAGCAAGAAGGGCATCTCGCGAGATCCAGAGGCGGATCTTCACCGCAACATTGGCCGCTTCATCCGCGAAGGCCGCACCGGCCAGAGCCTGACCCTGAAGCAACTGGCGCGTCGTACCGGTCTGTCGGTGTCACTGCTCTCGCAGATTGAGCGAGCTGAGAGTTCGGCGTCGATTTCGTCGCTGTACAAGATCGCTTCGGCGCTCAAAGTACCGATGAGCGAGCTGTTCGGCACCACCTGAGCTTTAGCTACCGGAGAACTTCGGAGCGCGCCGGGCAAGAAATGCCTCGCGACCTTCTCGAGCATCGGCGCTGTTGAACGCCGCGCGTCGCAGTTCCTCAAGCTCGACGCGTTCTTCCGAGCTCGGGCCTCCTCGCATCAGCACGCTGAAGGTCCGCTTCATTCCCGCGATCGCCAGCGGCGCTGCCAGCGCCAGCTCTCTGCACACCGCCAGCGCACGCGCTTCCGCCCCAGTCGTCAGCACATCGAGCAGCCCGAACATTCGTGCTTCTTCAGCCTCTACCCGCGCCCCAGTGAGGAACATCCACTTCGCGCGCCCCAAACCGGTGATCGCTGCGACGCGTTGAATGCCCCGGGCGGCGTATACGACCCCAATCTTCGCCGGCGGAAGACAGAACATCGCTTGCGCGTCACCCACGCGAAAATCGCACGCGCACGCCAGCTCGCACCCCGCCCCAAACGCTGGCCCTGTCACCAGCGCCACCGACGGAGCCGGATGGTGCTGAAGCAGATCGAACACCTCGGCGATCCTCTCATCTGGCAGCGGGCCTTCGCCCACGTGCGTCAGCGCCGACAAATCGTAGCCGGCTGAGAACGCGCACGACCCGGCGCCTCGCACCAGCCAGCAGCGAACCGGATCTTCGCTAAGCAACGCCGCGCGAAGCTGGCCGAGCGCGTGGTCATCGAGCGCGTTCTTCCGCGCCAGGTTGCTCAGCGTGAGAGCTCGAATGCCATCGCCGCAATCGGCGATCATGAAAGCAGCTGGCACGCGAAGCTTCAGCCCAGAACGACCAGCACGTCGCCTTCATTGACCGCCTGGGTCTCTTTGCAGCGAATCTCTTTCACTGTACCGGCGTCGGTGGCCTCGACCGGCATTTCCATCTTCATCGACTCGAGAATCACCAGCGTGTCGCCAGCGCTCACCGCCTGGCCGATTTTGCATTCTATCTTCCACACCGTTCCAGTGATGTGCGCAGCAACGTCCGCCATGGGTTCGTCTCCGAAAAAACAGCGAGGTGAAATACTGGCTACGGCTTCGCGTGATGCTCGAGAAATCGAGTATCGAGTCTGCCGGCGCGAAACGTCTCGTCGCGCAGGATTCGGGCGTGAAGCGGAAGATTGGTCTTGATGCCTTGAATGTCGAACGAGTCGACCGCCGCGGTCGCGCGGCTGATCGCCTCATTGCGGTCGGATCCAAAGATGATCAGCTTGGCGATCATCGGGTCGTAATGCGGAGTCACCACGTCGCCTTCTGCGTAACCTGAATCGAGCCGAACTCCGGGGCCGGTAGGCGCACGGAAGACCTTCAGCGGGCCGGGTGAAGGGAAGAACTTCACTGGATCTTCCGCGTAGATCCGGAATTCGAGCGCGTGACCCTTGCGCTGAATCTGGTCTTGCTGAAGGGTCAGCGCTTCCCCGGCGGCGATGCGAAATTGCCAGCCGATCAAGTCGAGGCCAGTGGTGAGCTCGGTCACGGGATGCTCGACCTGCAGCCGGGCGTTCATCTCGATGAAGTAGATGCCACCGTCGCTGTAGAGAAACTCGACGGTGCCGGCGTTGGCGTAACCGAACGCGCGCGATGCTTTAAGCGCGGCGTCGAACATCTTCTGACGCAGCGGCTCGTTGGCACCACCAGCGAATAACGGAGCCCCGGCTTCCTCAACCACCTTCTGGTGCCTGCGCTGAATGCTGCACTCGCGCTCGAGGACGTGAAGGGTATGGCCTTTCAAGTCTCCGAGAATCTGCACTTCGATGTGCCGCGGCGCGGGGAAGTACCGTTCGAGGTAGACGCCATCGCGGCCAAACGCAGCCTTCGCGCGATCCGAGCAAGCGCGGAACACCTTCTCGAGCTCCGCGGGACTTTGAGCGACCGCCATCCCGATTCCACCGCCACCACCGGCCGCTTTGCATAATACGGGGTATCCGATGGCCTCCGCTTCCTTCGTGGCGGTCGCGACGTCGGGGACCACCGCCGCCGTCCCAGGCACCACGGGAACGCCAGCGTCGACGACCAGCTGACGCGCTTGGCTCTTGTCCTTCATCCGCTCCATTGCTTCCGGAGGAGGACCTACGAACACCACCCCAGAGTTCGAAATGGTGCGAGCGAACTGCGCGTTCTCAGAGATGAAGCCATAGCCAGGGTGCACTGCTTCGGCGCCGGTCTTCTTCACCGCATCGAGAATCGCCTCGACGTTGAGGTAGCTGTCTTTCGCAGGAGCGGGCCCGAGTCGAACTGCCTCGTTGGCTTCCTTCACGAAAGGCAGCTTCTCGTCAGCGTCCGAGTAGACGGCGACGGTTTGAATTCCCATCGACTGCGCAACGGTGTTGATGCGCCGGGCAATCTCGCCTCGGTTGGCGATCAGAATTTTTCGGAACATGGCGCGCGACCGTAACGGGCCGACCCTTCACTGACAACGACCTTCGCGTCTACTGCTTGATCTGCTCGAACACCTGGCTGGTGCGCTCAGTCAGATCACTGGTGCGCTGAAGCAACAAATCGAGCTCGACGAAAATCGAATCGACCTCGGTTTGCTTTCGCGGCGCGGGAATGTCGCCTTCATGGCTCAAGCGATCCAGCAGCGTCACCACCCGCAGCAGGTGCTGGTGAGCCAGCAGCAGATCGCGCCCCGCTCGGCTGCCTTCTTTGGTGAACAACAACCCTGAGGTGTAGAGCCGCCCAATCGCGCGCTTGTTCGCCGCGACGACCTTGTTTAGCCGTTCACGGTAGGTGCCCAAGCGCCGCGAGAGGCGGGCTTCAGTGAGATTGACGACAGGAGTCGGAGCAGATCTGCGCGGCACGGAACGAAACCCACCAGATAAAAGCGATGCGAGGGGTTCACCTTCGCATCGGGAAATGAACCGGCTGACTACCGGCTGACTACATCACTGGCGCGGCTTCAACGGGCACTGGCGCGGCTTCAACGGGCACTGGAGCCGGCTCGGCAGGGGAGGCATCGCCCGGCGGCGCGAGCTCAGCCCCTGGCATGCGATAGCTCAGCGTAAAGCCGATGACCTGCGCGCTGCCGGCGTACGTTCCTCCGAAGCCTGGTGCGAAGCTCTCTGCTCCGGTGAGCT
>JANOHG010000616.1:0-2163 GCA_031406375.1 Archangiaceae bacterium
AGCGCGCAGCGGTCGAGAAACGCCTCGAGAGCGCCTGGAGCGGGCGACTGCTGAAAGTGACCGCCGAGCTGAGGCAGACGCTGCAGAGTGCCTTGATTCAGCGACACGACGATCGTCTGGTGCTCACGCATTCGTCGGGGCTCGAGTTGACCGACGACGTGGGGTTCGCGGTCAACGGCGAGGTCGTCGAATCGACCGACCCAAAACTCAAGGCAGCGGTCGCCGCCCTGGGCGGCGAACTGTCGGCGTTGCCCAACCACCCGGTGTTCTTTTCGGTTGCGACCCCTCAAGCGACGATGCTGGTGGTGGCCCTGCGCGATGGCCGGAAGGTTGTTGGGGCAAGGATTTCGCCAGGCGCGATCGAAGCGCTGCTCAAAGACGCCGCGCCCGTGGGCGAGCTGGCCCACTACGAACTGAAGTCGGTCAAGCGCGAAGTGGCAGAAGGTCCACTGGGTCGGCTCGTCTCGGGAGTGGTGGATGTTCGCGAGGCGTTGGGCCCGCGCGAACTCGCCAGCGTGGTGTTGCCCTCGCCGCTGCAAGACCTGCGGTTGTCGGCAGTGGCTGAAGGCGAAGATCCAGTGGCGCAGGCGTCGACCCGAAATCGCGCGGTCTACGGAATCTTGCTGGGCGTTTTCTACCTGACGCTGGCAATGGGCGTGATCTACACCGGTCGAACGCTGTACCGGGAAGCGCGACTCTCGCGGTTGAAGACGGATTTCGTCTCACTGGTTTCCCACGAGCTGCGCACTCCGCTGACTTCGATTCGAATGTTCATCGACACCCTCGCGATGGGTCGGGTGACGAACGAAGGCGATCACCAGCAGGTGCTGCAAATGCTTTCGAAGGAAACCGAACGGCTCTCGTCGATGATCGAACGCGTGCTCGACTGGGCGCGCATCGAAGGGGGTCGCAAGCAGTACGACCTTCACGCCATCGAGGTCAAAACGCTGGTCGATTCGGCGGTGAACGCGTTTCAGGCACAGCGCATGGGCGCGGTGATGAAACTCACCATCGAGGTGGCAGCGCCATTGGCACGGGTGCAGGTCGATCTCGACGCACTGGCAGGAGCGCTGTTGAATCTGTTGCAGAACGCCTTCAAGTACACCGGCCCCCAGAAGCAGATCGCGTTGCGCGCCCAGCCAGACGGACGGTGGGTCAAGATCTCAGTGCAGGACAATGGGGTCGGGATTCCACGCGGCGAACGAAAGAAAATCTTCGAGCGCTTTTATCGGGTCGACAACCTACTGACGCGGCAGACCGAAGGCTCGGGTCTGGGTCTGGCGATCGCCCAGCGCATCATCCAGGCACACGGCGGCAAGCTCACTGTCGACAGCGAGATGGGCAAAGGAAGCACCTTCACCATCCACCTGCTGGCAGTGAAGAGCTAAGGAAAGCCAATGGCCGAGAGCCCAAAGCGCATCCTCGTCGTTGAAGACGACCTGTCGATCCTCACTGGCGTCTCGATGAACCTTCGCTACGAAGGCTATGAGGTTCTGCAGGCGCAGGATGGGCGCACGGGGCTCCAGAAGGCGATCGACGAGACACCCGACCTGGTGATCCTCGACTTGATGTTGCCGCAGCTCAACGGCTTCGAGGTGCTCAAAGAGCTGCGCACGCGCGGCGTCACGATTCCCGTGCTGGTGTTGTCAGCGAAGGGAATGGAGTCGGACAAGATAGTGGGCCTGAACCTTGGCGCCGACGACTACGTGGCAAAGCCGTTCAGCCTGCAAGAACTGCTGGCGCGGGTGCGGGCCGTGCTGCGGCGCCAGCACCGCGACAGCAGCGTGGTTCTGTTCGCGGGCGTCACGGTGGATCTGCGCGCGAAGACCGTCACCCGAGAAGGACAGACTGTGGACCTGACCGCACAGGAACTGAAGCTCGTGCTTCACTTCGTGACCCACCCCGGCCGAGCCTTCTCACGCGACGAGCTGCTGGCTGCGGCCTGGGGCTATGGATACGAAGGCACGGCACGCACCGTCGACAACTTCATCAGTCAGCTGCGCCAGAAACTCGAATTGCTGCCCGATGACCCTCGCCACTTCGTCACTGTCCGAGGGCAAGGGTATCGGTTCGATGCCTAGAGCGCCGAATAGGTTTGATCACGCCGCAGCGCTCGTATTTTCGCGATGATATCGAGCGAGAGTTTCGAGATTTTGCACAGCG
>JANOHG010000617.1:0-5045 GCA_031406375.1 Archangiaceae bacterium
GCGCCGCCAGCGCGTTGGTGGCGTTGTGGCGCCCCCGGATGCGCAACGCATCAAGCGGCATGAAGCGCTGGATGTGCAGCACAATCTCTTCGTCCTTGCGCCGCTTGACCGTCTCGTCACGCCCGTCTTGGTTGAGACCGATGCGTACCGAAACGCAGGGTCGGCGAGGCTGCCGAAGTAGATCGCCTCACCCGGCGGCGTGCAACCCACCGGCGTTGATCCTGCGATGGTGCTGAAGGTGACCAGCGCTTCATTGCCCTTGCCCTTCGCAGCGCGAAAGACGCGCGCAAAGTGGTCGGGTGTTCCGTAGCTGTTGTCGTCTTCATCGGTGACGACGATCAACGCCAGCGCGGCGTTGGGCCGCAGAAAACCGACGTTGGCGCCGCCTGGCGCGATGTTCACGCCCGTGACCGCGAGCTCTGTCATCCGCAGGCCCTGTTCCCATCGGGTCCTCGAGCCTAAGAACGTCGTATTCACATCGAACACCGCCTTCGGGTTGGGCGTGGTGAGAGTGATGATCTTCGTCGTCCCCCGCAGCTTGCCGAGGTCGAGCGCGTTGGTGGTGGTGACTCCCATTTGCCAGCTCACCTTCAGGGTGAGCAGCGCGCTGAGGAACCGATCGAAATTGTTCACCAGCGTCTTGCGTTGATTGGCCATCGAGCCCGAGTCGTCGACGACCCATAGAATGTCGACCACTCCGTCTGCCTGCTTCACGATGTCGACCTGCGTCGCGTCGATGCGCGGCGGGTCGACGACGACTACCCGACCCGTGGTCGACCGCTCGATCTTCGGCGGCTTGATTTCGACCGGAGAAAGCCGCGGCGCCGCGACGTCAGGCGCCGCACTGCCACGCCCGTTCGGCCGACCGACGCGATCACACGCGAGCGCTAACACCATCGGAACCAACACCAGAATTGCGCGATTCATCGAAGGAACGGACATTGCGAGAGTGGCCCTTGCCGTGCAAGTGCGATGCTTAGCGCTTAAACACGCTTTCCCATTCAATGAGTTGCAGGCTTCACTCTTCCCGCCTACGACAGTTCCGTCACGCATGCGCGCTCTCGCTGCCTTATTCCTGATTGTTTCCGCGGTGGGTTGCCGATGCAGCCCGACAGATCCATCGGCCGTGACCTTGAGACTGAAGAACTCGTCGAACGCGGCGATTTTCGTCGAAGACACCGACGACAGGCTGGGGCTCACCGTGCAGCGCAACGTGGGCGGCACTTGGTTCGGCTTTGACGACAAGAGCACCTGCGCCTGCCTCTCGTGCGACCAAGTTTGTTCGGGCGCGTGCGTCTGCGATGGCGGCACGCGGCAGGTTCGCAAGGTGCTGCCTGGAACCAGCTTCGAGCGCACCTGGAATGGCGTCGTTCAGGTTGAGTCGCCCAGTGGGTGCGCTCAGTCATGCCTCAGCGCCGAGAACGCCCCGATCGATGAGACGTTCAACCTTCGGCTGTGCTTCCAGCACGAGATTCTCGGGGTCAATCTGCCCGACGGCGGCCAGTTCGCGATTGCGTATGACAACGTCGATCAGACCTGCGTCGACAAAGAGTTCCGGATCGTCGACGCCGTCGTCGAGGTGGGGCCCCGCAAGGGCACCAGCTGTACCGTTCAGACCGATTGCATCGGAATTGGAGAACTCTGTCTTGCGGGCGCATGCACCGCCGGCTGCCCCGCAAGCGGGTTTCCTGTGCTCGGCGCGGGTTGGGCGCTGCGCATCGATTTTGGCGATCAGGGCTTCTTCACCAGCACGACCGACGCAGGCACGTCGGTGATGTCGGGCACGGGCGAAATCACCTCTGTCATCTACAACGGCGGTACGATGACGGTGCGGCTCAAGCGCCTGGGAACCAGCGGCGAAGTCCTCACCGCAGCGCTCTTCGTCACGCTGCCGATGGGGCAAGCGGCGCCGCTTCAACAGGGTTCAACCGTCGCAGTTCAGGTGTTCGATGCCTCGCGCGCAAGCAACCCCGAAAACCGAGCGGTGGTGATTCGCGAACCCGCTGGTGCGCTGTTATTCGCCGCTGATCACGCCCAGCAGGGGACGTTGCTCAAGGCGACCGAGACGGCGCCCTTCGCGGTTACCTTTCCGGCTCCGGTTGTCGGTTGCCGCTTCAATGAGTGTGGCAAGCAGCTGTTTTTCAAGACCCGGTTTGCAGTGTCAGCCACCGAGTCGTCCGTTGACCCCGGCAAGTCGGTGCTGCTCACGGTTCCGCAGGGTGCCTACCGCTTGCTCAACGTCGCCAACGGCAGCTTTGGCGCTACCTCGTGCAAGTTGTTCGACATTCGTCCTTTCGCGCTCTGGCGGGAGAAGGCGCCGTAAGTTAGCATCCCTGGCTACTTATGGCCCCGGGCTCGCTCGATCAGGACTTCGATCGCGGGCGACGCATTGGAAAGTACGAGATCCTCACCCGCCTCTCGATGGGAGGCATGGCGGAACTCTTCCTTGCCTACGTCGCCGGCCCTGGAGGCTTCCGCAAATACGTTGCTGTGAAGCAGATCCTTCCGGACATCAAGAAGGACGAGAGCTTTGTGAAGATGTTCCTCGACGAGGCTCGCATCACCGCTGCCTTCAGTCATTCGAACATTGGCCAGGTCTATGACCTGGGCGAAGACGAGGGAGAACTTTACCTCGCGATGGAGTTCCTTTCGGGTCAGAACCTCGAGCAGATTATCAAGCGCGCCACCAAGCGCGAGGTGGTGCTGCCGCAAGGTTTTGCATGTCGTGTCGTGCGCGACTCGGTGCTGGGCCTGCACTATGCCCATCACTTCACTGACCCTTCGGGCCGCCCCGCGCCGGTCGTGCATCGTGACGTCAGCCCGAAGAACGTGATGGTCACCTACACGGGCGACGTGAAGATGATCGACTTCGGGATCGCGAAGGCGCGCAACCGCCTCAATCGCACCCAGGTCGGAATCGTCAAAGGTACCAGCGGGTACATGTCGCCCGAGCAGGTGAGAAACGAGCCGCTCGATGGGCGCACCGATCTGTTCGCGGCCGCGGTGTTCCTGCACGAGATGCTGACGTCGCAGCGGCTGTTCACCGCGCCCAGTGATGTGGCGATGATGACGAAGATAGTCGAGGGCGAAATTCAGCTTCCGAGGAACCTGAACTCGAAGGTGCCCGCGGCGCTGTCTGACGTAGTGATGAAGGGGCTTGCCCGGAAGCGCGAACAGCGCTTCTCCACCGGCAAAGAGTTTGCCAAGGCGATTGAGCAAGCCTGCCCCGAGATGTTCGATGAGGATCAGAGCGCGGCGCTGATGACCCAGCTGTTCGAGGACAAGATCCAGACGACACGCGCACTGCTCGAGCTTGCCAACAGCAACGACACCGGCCGCCTCACCAAGGCGGTTCAAGAGCTGGCAAGTGATGACGTTGAAGCGGGCATGCCCAAAGTTCGAAAGACGGCTGCGCGGTTGAAAAGGCCGACGACGTCGAAACAAAACCTCAAGCCAGTGAACGATGACGCGACTTCGCCGCCGATGCGTCGCAGCGCGCCGTCCTCGAACAAAGACTTGGACGAAACGATTACTCCCAAGAGCAAGGCTGTAAGCTCGGGAAATCTCGGAGCCAACCGCTATGCCTCAAAGGTCGGCCGCGACTATGCGATGTACGACGAGCCCGAGGTTCCCACCGACACCTCGGGGTCGAAGAAGCCGCTGAAGGCTTCTCGCAGGCTTCCTCAGATTACCGGTGATGGCACCGACACCCACCGCGGGGTAGCTGCGAAGAGTGGGCCGGGAGCCGTCATCGCGCTGGGGTTGGTGGCGGTGATGTTTGGTGGCCTGGTGTGGGCCAGCTGGAAGGGGCCGCTGAAGGACACCGGGCCGGCTGTTTCTTTTCGAACGATGCTCGACAACGAGCTGAATGGCGAGCCGCCACCCCCGCCCGTTCGGAGTCTCGAAGAGCAGGCGAAGAACCCGATCGGCGACAAGCCGGCGTGGGTGCTCGAGAACGAGAAGCAAGACGCGATCGCCAAAGCGGAAGCCGATCGCCAGGTCGAGGCGGATGCGATCGCCAATGATCCCGACCGCAAGGCGATGCTCGCCGAGCTCGACAGCCAGCTCAAGCAGCTCGACAACTTGGAAGACGAGCAGCGCAAGCTCAAGGTCGACGCTCAGGCGGGCAGGGCGTTGGGGTCGGCCAATTCTAAGCGGATCGACGATCTCGAGAAGCAGATTGCGGGTCTCAAGGGCGCAATCGCGACCAAGAAAGCGAAGAAGGGCGACCTTGTCGTCGAGGTCGTCAATGACAGCAAATCAGGCAGGGCGCTCGATGTGGGCTTTCTTTCTCTGCGCACCGTCAATCCGTCGGAAGCGGCGGTGTTCGATGAAAACATTGCCTTGGGCTCAACTCCGCTGCGCAAGGTGCCCCTCGACAAGGGAATCCATCGGTTGAGGATCGTGGATGGCGACTCGAAGAACCGGGTGCTGTCGGTCACGATCGAGGGCGGAAAGACGATGGAGTTCAAGGCGGTCGACGTTCAGTCGTTGCCGCTTCAATAGGGGCTTGGCAGATCGGGCGCCAACTTTAAGGGACCCTTGAGGTTAAGGTGCGCGCCCCATGTACTTCCAGGACCTGATTTTCACGCTGCAGAACCACTGGGCGAAGTTGGGCTGCATCATCTGCCAGCCCTATGACCTCGAAGTGGGCGCCGGCACGATGTCGCCTTCGACGTTTCTGCGCGCGCTTGGCCCCGAGCCGTGGAACGTCGGCTACGTGCAGCCCTCTCGTCGTCCGGCCGACGGCCGATTCGGTGAGAACCCGAACCGACTCTTTCAGCACCACCAGTTTCAGGTGATCTTGAAGCCCGCGCCGAAGAACACTCAGGAACTCTACCTCGATTCCATCAAGGCCTTCGGCATCGACCCGATGGCGCACGACATCCGCTTCGTCGAGGACGACTGGGAATCGCCCACGCTGGGAGCCGCAGGGCTGGGCTGGGAAGTGTGGTGCGACGGAATGGAAATCACCCAGTTCACCTACTTTCAGAAGTGCGGAAGCTACGAGTGCCGGCCCGTGGCGGCCGAGCTCACCTATGGCC
>JANOHG010000626.1:0-1418 GCA_031406375.1 Archangiaceae bacterium
CCTTCATCCGCGTGATTTTCACTCCCACCGCCGAAAAGGTCTACACCGGCAGCCTGCTCATCGTCTCGAACGCGGAAACGAATGCCGCCACCAAGAGCTCGCCGATGAAGGTGATAGGCATCAGCGGCCGCGCTTTTTACAAGCCTGACGGCGGCTGAAGTCGACGTTCAGCGGCCCCCGAGCGTCGGGGCCTCACCTTCCATCCACAAATATAGACTCTGGGAACCTGCTGGGTGTATTTCCCAAGGGTCGACAGTTGTGTAATCCCAACCATAAGGGTCAACCGGTGTCGGCTTCCCGGTTCTTGTGCCGGTGAGTTTGTGAACGACGAAAGAGAGCAATGGTTCGGCGACGCAGCCCGTGTTGCCTGCGAGGCCAATGCGTTGGCCCGACTTCACCTTGTCACCCGCTTTCACGACCAGCGATGAAAGGCCGCTGTAGGTCGTCGCGTAACCGACGTCGCCAAGGCCTTCGTGTCTGATTTCGACGCTGAGCTCGCGGTCGACCACCTTCGCCAGCGCGGGGCAGTAGTACTCGGGCTTGTAAGCGGCCTGCACCACCACGCCTTCCTGGGCCGCGAGGATGGGAGTACCGACTGGCATCGCCCAGCGGTAGCCGTCGGTGCCTTCGCGGAGCCCCAACATCTCGAGCCCGCAGTAGGCGAGCTCTTTGGCGGCGGCGTCGTAAGGCGCGACCTCGCCCGGCGTCTCGTGATCGAAGTGGTGATTGACGGGGTACTGGTTGTCGAAGGGGCGTTGAAGAATTGGCAGCTGCTTGTTCTTTGGCCCTGGCAACGAAGAGCAACGGCGCGCACCGAGCCGGCCATCGCGCGGCGGCAAGCCTGTGGGAGCGCCCTTGTCTTTGCAGTCGCTCAGCAGAAGCAGCCAGAGCAGGCTAAAAATTGCAGCGCGCACCGGGCTCACATTTTTCCGGTTTTGAGTCTTTCTACCAGCCCGCGGGCGACGCGAAAGGCATTCGCAGCGATGGTGAGAGTGACGGGTACGCCTCCACTGCTGGGCATGAAGCTGCCATCGACGACGTAGAGGTTCTTCACCGAATGCGCGCGACAGTCTTTGTTGAGCACGCTGCTTGCGGGATCTTTTCCAAACCGGCAGGTGCCTCCTTGAAGAATCTTGGTCTCGCCGGCGATGGCCAGCCGTTCGAGCTTGTCGGGATTGAGGGCGGCGAGAATCTCTTCTCCGCGCTCGACGAGGAAACGGGTCATTTTTAGATCAAAGGGGTGGCGGGTGATGGTGATCGCCGCGACTGGAAGCCCATACTTGTCCTTCACGTTATTATCGACGCCCACGTAGGTGCCGTCGTCGATCGAACGCGTGTGACCTGCGTAGCGTGCCGACTTTTCGACCACTGTCGCAACGATCACCGCTCGTGATCCGGCCACGAGCTGCTCTGAGCTA
>JANOHG010000658.1:0-2764 GCA_031406375.1 Archangiaceae bacterium
CCAGCAAGGGATACTCGGACAACTGGACAGTCGGTTTCACGCATGAGCGCACCGTCGCGGTCTGGGCGGGAAACTTCGATGGTTCGCCGATGGTGCGCGTGTCGGGAATCACCGGCGCGGCCCCGATTTTTCGACGGGTGATGACCGAGGCGATGGCTGGGTTGAAGCCGGCAGCGCTGGTTGATGGGCGAGGGCTGACGTCGGTGCCCATCTGCCCGCTCTCGGGTGGGCTCGCGGGGAAACACTGCCCTTCCCAGATGGATGAGCTCTTCGCGTCAGGAACTGTTCCGAGCGACGGCTGCCAGATGCACGACGCGTCTTCGCTGGGGCTGCCGAGCGCGCTGGCGCAGAAGTGCCAGGAACTCGAAGCGCGCCAAGGTCGATTGGTGGATCTCGGAGTCGACTACTACGACTGGGCACAGGCGCAGGGGTTGGCCGAAGAGCCGTGGCTTGCTGCTGCGTGTCGGGGATCCGCCGAGCCAGAGGGTGGCCCGCCGCGGATTCTGTTTCCAATCAACGGCGACGAGTTCGTGCTGCTGTCGGATCTTCCGCTCGAGGACCAGGCGATTCCTGTGCGGGTGCGTGCAGCCCCTGGCGTCGGTCAGCTCGAGTTGCGCGTCGATGGTGCGGCTGCCCAGCTGTTGTCGGCGCCGTTTACCACCCGGATTCCGGCACTTCGCGGCGCTCACCTACTGTCGGTGCATACGCCTGGAGAGGCGGGGTCACTGGCTGAGGTGAAGTTTCAGGTTCGTTCGGAATCTGCGCTGTGACTTAAGGTCACCTCGCCGGAACTTGGCGATCGCGTGCCCGGCGAAGGGTGCGGATTACAGCACGGGCGCGGCGGGTGTTTGCGGGTCCTTCTTCTTCGCTTCGCGGTCCTGCTTCCAGCCCGCGTAGAGAAGGAACCCGATTCCAGCGAGGATCGCCAAATCGGCGACGTTGAAGACACCCGTGCGCAGCGTGCGACCGATGCCCAAGTTCATGAAATCGACCACCGAACCATCGTGGCGGGCGCGATCCACCCAGTTCGACAAGCCGCCGCCGGAAATCATCGCGTAGCCCCCGACCTGGGCGCTGTTCAACTTGGCGTTGGTGGCGGTGAAGATCACGATCCCCAACAACAGCAGCCCGACGGAAACGGTGAGGATTCCGAACCGCAGTGCAGGGGGTAGGTTCGCCCCCAGCGAAAGAAACGCGCCTTCGTTGGTTGCCCAGGTGAGGCGAAAAGTGTCGCCGAGGTACGAGCGCATGTCCTCGCCTTTGAGCGTGGCATTCGCGATTTGCTTCGTCGCTTGATCGCACCCCACGGAAAACCCGAGGACAGAGAAAAGCAACAGCAATCGATTGGTAAGCGTCACCCGGCTCTCCTGCCAGATTCAGAAGCGACCCGCCAGCGCAATGCCGCCGGCAGCGGGAACCAGTCGTAGGTCGATCGGGTTTTCGACATTGTGGAACAACCAAGGGATGCCGAAGCCAATTCCTGCTCCCACCATCCAACCAATCGCGACGTCGCTGAGGCTGTGCTTGTCAGCCGCGATCCGCAACATCCCCGTCGCGAGCGACAGTGGCACCGCAACCGCCCAGACGAGCCACCCCAGTCGATAGCCGCGCAGTCGAGTCACCGTGCCAGTAGCGACGGCGATGGCCATTGTGAACGTCGCGTGGCCGCTGAAGAACGCGAGGTTGTTGTCGTTGGGCCTGTGGGTCAGCGGCTTATCCTGTTCGAGCAACTGTCCGACGAAGGGCCGTTCACGCGCGACGACAAACTTCACCGTCTGGTTGAATACCATCGCCGCGAAGGTCGCTTGAAGGATGAGCACGATGTCGACGGGCATCTCGTGCACCGAGTCGTCTCTTGCTGCGAGCAGCGCTTGAATTCCAAGGGTGAGGATCGCCGACGAGACCCAGGTGACGTTGCTCACGTCGTCGGCAATCGAGCTGCCTGACAGACCGACCTCGGGCCTGAAAAGGGAACGAAACGAGTTGTCGAGCTCGTTGGTGACGCACCACCGACACCGGCTGGGCGCCAGCTGACTCTTCACCGCAAATTCCGAGATCAGCCAACCCAGGCCGAGAGCACCCGTGACGGGCAAATCAACGACCGGCTTCCACTTCAGCTTCGAGATGCGCGGCGATTCAGCGGGGCCCTGGGTGATGACCGCGACGAGCAGCAGGGTGAGCACGCGCCGGCTCTTATCAGCCCTGCGCTACTACGACAGCCCGGAAGTCCGTGCATGGCTGGGCCACTGATCCACGCACGGATTTCGGGGCTGTCGTACCTAGGGAGCTCGAGGACCACAGTGAGAGGTGACAGTTTGAAGTTCGTGCATCAAACCCGGCTGTCAGGCAGCGTACGGATCCAATGCCACTTCAATTGCGTGTCCTTGCCACGGGCCAGTTGCTCGAAGTTCCAAACGAGGGGCAGACGATTGGCCGCAAGGGAGGACAGGCCGACGTGCAACTGGACGACCCAGGACTCTCGAGCCGGCACGCGCGAATCTTCGCTGACGGCATCGACTGGTTGATCCAGGACTTGGATTCCACCAATGGCACGTACGTCGGCGAGCGTCGAATCGCAGCGGTCACAGAGATTCTCCCGAACGATGTGATCTCGATGTCGGCGACCTCGCTCGAGGTGCTCAAGGTCTGGGATCCCGAATTGCAGCAAACGGTGATGATGGCTGCGCCAGTCTTTGAGACTCTGCCCGCGCGTGCTGCGGTCAGCAGGGCGCCAGCCGACCCACCGGCATCGGCGGTGATCGCC
>JANOHG010000709.1:0-1922 GCA_031406375.1 Archangiaceae bacterium
CAGAAGGACGCGTTCGATTTGGCCGCCGAGCTGGCAAGCGAACTCGGAGAGATGGGCGAGGTGGAAGATCAGCCCGTCTCGGAACCGAACGAAATTCCTTCCGAGGATTTCCAATACTCAGTCGAAGAAGTGTTTGCGGACTTCAAGAAAGGCCTCGAAAAGGTGGTGAAGCCAGAAGATGTCGATACGCACTACGACCTAGGGATTGCCTACAAAGAGATGGGGTTGATGGATGATGCGATTGGTGAGTTCGTCGTCGCCCGGAAAGGGTCGATCGGCAAGCGGAAGGAAATCGACTGCTTGTCGATGATGGCTGCGCTGCAGATGATAAAGGGCGACGCAGCTTCCGCCATCAACAGTTACCTCGCGGCGCTCAGCAGCGAGCACGCGACGCCTGAGGTCGAGAAGGCGCTGCGGTACGAGCTGGCGGGCGTCTTTGAGGCCAGCGGCAGCCTCGGCAAGGCACTCAATCAGTACTTGAAGGTTCAGGCGATCGATTCGGGTTACCGCGACGTCGAACAGATGGTCTTACGCCTTGAAGTGCTTGCGACTCCAGAAGACGACACCGACCCCAAGGGAATTCCTTCGAAGCGACCGAGTGGTTCGGCGCGAAAAGTCGGATACCTTTAGCCCGCCATGACGTACCTCGACTTCTTCGAGCTGTCTTCGGAACCGTTCTCAAACGCTCCGGTGAGCCGCTTCTATTACAACAGCACTCAGCACGCGCAGGCGCTGACCCGGCTGCTTCACTCGGTCAGCTACATGAAGGGGCTGTCGGTTCTGATCGGTGACATCGGCGCGGGGAAGACGACGCTCGCGCGGCGCATGCTCGATTCGCTTCCCGAAGAAGAATACGAGGCCGCGCTGTTGGTGATCATCCACTCGGGAATCACCGCGAATTGGTTGCTGAAGCGCATCGCGCTGCAGCTGGGCGTCGAGAATCCCGCTCAAGATAAGCTCGCCTTGCTCTCGCAGCTTTACCAACGCCTATTACAGATCTACGAGCAAGGTCGTAAGGCGGTAGTGCTGATCGACGAAGCGCAGATGCTCGAGACGCGGGAGCTGATGGAAGAGTTCCGCGGCCTGTTGAACCTCGAAGTCCCCGAACGAAAGCTGATCAGCTTCGTGTTTTTCGGCCTACCCGAGATCGAGAAGAACCTGAAGCTCGATGCCCCGCTCGCCCAGCGGGTGGCGATGCGTTACCGGCTTGAGCCGTTCACGTCGGATTCAACCGAGGCCTACGTGAAGCATCGGTTGCGACTTGCCGGCTGCCCGAGAATGCCGTTCACCCCCGATGCGATTGAAGTGCTGCATCGGCGAAGCGGCGGCACCCCACGGGTGATCAACACGCTGTGTGACAACGCTCTGTTCGAAGCATTTCTGGCGCGCACCCAGGACATCGACGGCTCATTGGTCGAGCAGATCGCCAATAACCTCGGGCTCGAGACAGGGCTGCATGCGAATTTGCCTTCCGCTGTGGCCGCACCGGTCGCCAGCACGCCGATGAATCCGTCGCAGGCAGTGCAACCCCGAGGAATCAACCCCCCCGTGGCTCGCGCGACTGCGCCCGACAGGCCCGAGCGGCCTGCCGAGGTGAATCCAGTGCCGTCTGCGCCGTCCAAGAGCGCGAGAGCGGGAGTCGACCTTGCAGAGATTGATCGATACCTTGAAGGCTTGGGCAAGCTTTGACGGGAGTGGTGGGTGGTCAAGAGACGCCGCTGGCGAATAGCGCTGCTGCTGAGTGCGCTGGGCGCGATTGGGTTCGTGTTCGCATTGCGCACCGAACGGGTTGCCGGCTGGGCGTGTCAGACGTTGCGCAGCGAGCTGCCGAAGCAGATTCCATTCTCGGTTACGATTGAACGCTGTGAGATCGAGCCGCTTGAACAGGGGGTTCGCTTCACCCACCTCGCGCTCGTTGATCC
>JANOHG010000662.1:0-3567 GCA_031406375.1 Archangiaceae bacterium
GGCGCGCCCACCCCGCCGCCGCGCAAGTAACGGCGCCATGGAACCGCGCATGGCCAAGGTCCTGGTCCTCGACGACGAGGCGAACCTGCGCAAGGTGCTCGCCGCCATGCTGCGGCGAGAGGGCTATGACGTCACCGTCGCCGCCGACGGCGCCCAGGGGCTCGCCGAGTTCAACAAGAACGGCGCCGACATCGTCGTCACCGACCTGGTGATGCCCCACGTGGGCGGCATGGAAGTGCTGGGCTCGGTGAGGAGCGCCAACCCGGACGTGCCCGTCATCATCATCACCGCGCACGGCACGGTCGATTCAGCGGTCGAAGCGATCAAACTGGGCGCATTTGACTACATCACCAAGCCGTTCGAGCAGGCCGAGATCCAAGCGGTCGTCGCCAAGGCCACCCGCACCGCCGTCGCCAACGCAAGGAACGTTCGCGCCGACGGCCGCGCGCGTTCGTCGATCATCGGTACGTCGACCCAGATGGGCGAAGTCTTCAAGATGATCGACAAGGTCGCTGACACGCCGTCGACGGTGCTCATCACCGGCGAGTCGGGCACCGGCAAAGAGCTGATCGCCACCGCCCTTCATGATGGAAGCTCGCGGCGCGAGAAACCGCTGATAAAAATCAACTGCGCGGCGATTCCCAAGGATCTGATGGAATCCGAGCTCTTCGGGTACGAACGGGGGGCCTTCACCGGCGCTGTCACGTCCAAGCCCGGCCGCTTCGAGCTCGCCGACGCAGGCACCCTTTTCCTCGACGAGATCGCCGAGATCCCCGTCGAGATGCAGGTCAAGCTGCTGCGCGCGCTGCAAGAGAGCGAGTTCGAGCGCGTCGGCGGAATCAAGACGACCCGCGTCGACGTCCGGCTCATCGCTGCCACCAACCGCGACCTCGAAGACGAGATCGAAGCGGGCCGCTTCCGAAAGGATCTTTACTACCGCCTCAACGTGGTGCCGATCGTGCTGCCCCCACTGCGCGATCGAAGAAGCGACATCCCGACGCTGTGCGCGCATTTCGTCGAGAAGTACAACAAGCGGCTCAATAAGAAGATCGAAGGCGTCGCGGACGACGCGCTGGCAGTGCTGCAGACCTACGCGTGGCCTGGAAACATTCGCGAGCTCGAAAATCTGATGGAACGGGTGGTGCTTTTCTCCGACGGTCCAAAGATCACCGCCAAAGATCTTCCCGACTCGGTCAAGGGGCCCAGCGGAGTGTCGATTCCAGGCGAATACAGCCCTCCTCCTGGTGAAACGCCGCTGAAAGAGATGGTGAAGGCGCGCGCGGCTGAACTCGAAAAAGAGATGATCGCCAAGGCTCTCACCGAAACCGACGGCAACGTGACGAAGGCGGCCAAGATGCTGCAAATCAGCCGCAAGTCTTTGCAGACGAAGATGAAAGACTTCGGGTTGCGCGACGACACGCCAGGCGTCGACGACTAAAAGCGGCACCGCTACAGCCTTGTGGCAGAAAACTTTGCGCCACGTGTTGCAGCACTAGCTTTGGAGACCAAAATGCCCACGGAAATGCCCACGCTCGGCGCGCAGCCGAAGAAGAGCCCCGTTCCTGGAGTCGTCATCACCGCCGTCATCGTCGGACTCGTCGCCGGCGGTGTTTACTGGTGGAAGAATCGAACCGCCGAAGCAACCCCGCCGGCACAACCCACCGTGGCAGTCGTTGCTCCTGTTCCAGCGGTCGCCGATTCGCCGGCGCCCGCGGTGTCTCCAATTCCCCAAGCGCAGGTCGCTGCGAAGCTCGAAGCCAAAGGCCTGAAGTCGTTTCGCACTCAGATCAACGGGCCACTGGAACAAGCAGTCGTCACTGCGGCCGGCAAAGAAGTAGGCCAGCCGTTGACGCAGGTGATCAACCGTTCACTGGTGTGGTGGATGAAGGTCCCCGGCGATCTGCTCAAGGGCGATGAGCTTCAGGTCGTGTACGAAGAACGCGCCAACGCAGAGCCGCTGGTTCACGCGGTGCGCTTCACCAGCAAGAAGTTTGGCAAGACGTTCGAGGCGTACCGGTTCAAAGCCAAAGACGAGGCCTTCGCGCGCTTCTACGAGCCGACGGGAGAAGAGTTAGAACGGCGGCTGGTCGATGGCCCGTTGGACAGCTGGGAGCAGATCACCTCGCTGTTGAAAGACGGTCGCAAGCACAGGGGCGTTGATTTCAAGACCTCGGTTGGGACCCCCGTCAAAGCGACCTTCGATGGGACGATTCTGCGCAAGAACTGGCACTTCCGTGGCAACGGCAACTCGCTGGAAATCCAAGAGACGGGTGGCAAGGGGCGCATCGCGCAGTTCCTTCACCTTTCTGAACTGCCCAAATCGGTCGTCGCCCGTCAAAAGGTGAAGAAGGGCGACGTGATCGCCAAGTCAGGCAACACCGGACACAGCTTCGCTCCTCATCTGCACTATCAGCTGATGATGGGCGAGAAAGTCATCGACCCCTTCGAGAGTCACCAGACGTTCAAGAAGTCGGTCGAGCCAACCGAAAAGGTGAAGCTCGACGCCGAAGTGACCCGGCTCAAAGGGCTGATTGGCGCCGTGCCAGGTCAGGTCGCGGGTGCATTCGGCAGGCCGTGACGAGCGGCCCCAAAACGAACCCCCAGCGGAAAACGGGCGACGCGAAGCGTTGAGCTGTGAATCACAGACCCCGTCGTCGGGCTGTAAGTCGTAGGTTTCTCGGCGTCGTTGGGCGATTGTTGGTGGCAGATGGATCGCGTGGGGAAGTACCAGCTTGTCCGCAAGCTCGCGACCGGCGGAATGGCCGAAGTATTTCTCGCGCGCGCAGACGGGCCAGGCGGGTTCTCGAAAAAGCTGGTGGTGAAGCGGATTCTTCCCCACTTCGTGTCTGATCCACACTTCGCCAACATGTTCCTCTCGGAGGCGCGCCTCGCCGCCGAGCTGAACCACCCGAACGTCGTGCAGATCTTCGACTTCGGCCAGGCCGACGGTCAGTACTACCTCGCGATGGAGTTCATCGACGGCGCGAACCTCCGCGTCTTGAACGCCGCCGCGATCGAGCAGGGCCACCGCATCCCCTTCCCCATCGCCGCCCGCCTCGCGAGCCACGCCGCCGAAGGGCTGCACTTCGCGCACGAGCTGCGCGGTGAAGACGGCAAGCAGATTGGCCTCGTTCACCGCGACATCAGCCCCGACAACATCCTCGTCTCGCGAAACGGGGCCGTGAAGGTCGTCGACTTCGGAATCGCCAAGGCCAGCGCGCAGCCGAGCATGACCCGTTCGGGAGTCATCAAAGGAAAGATGGCGTACATGCCGCCCGAACAGCTGGGCCGAAAGACCATCGATCGCCGAGTCGACGTCTTCGCGCTTGGAGTCGTGTTGCACGAGCTGACCACCGGCACCTGGCCCTTCGATGCCTCGAGCGAAGTGAGCATTATTCAGGCGATCATGAACGAGACGCCGTTCACCCGCGTTCGCGAACGACGTTCGGACATTCCCGAGGCGCTGGATGCGATTATCGCGCGGTGTCTCGAGAAGAACCGTGAGCTGCGCTACGCGAACTGCAAAGAGCTGCAAACCGACCTCGAGAGGTTCATCGGTTCGACGGG
>JANOHG010000663.1:0-13544 GCA_031406375.1 Archangiaceae bacterium
CATGCTTCGTGTCGCGTTCTTTGTAGCTGAAGTACTTTGCGTCGAGACTCGGCACCCTGCGGACAGCATCCGGAGGAGAGGCCAGCTCGCTCCTATAGAGATTCGGATGGTTCTTGAAGCTGTCGCTCGCGCCTTGCTCGACGGGCCATTTTTCGGTCAGCTTCCGAAAATACAGATAGCCGTTTTCGTCGCCCCTGGCCTGCACGGCAGCTGCCGTGCCGGACGCCGGCCACTCGACGTAGCTGCTATAGGTGTCGTGGCCGATGCTGTAGGGCGGCCTGACGACCGTGAGGTGCTCCTGCCCGCCGATCGTCTCGTGGATCTTCAGTTGGCTGTGCGTGCTGCCGTGGACCCCGTTGAACGGCAAGAACTGGGTTGGAATCAAGCTGTCTAGGGCTGCGTTCTCCCTCAAGGCCTTCGAGTACGTCTCCATGTCCTTTTGCTCGATGCTCTGGACGTTGGCGACAATATATTCTCGCGCCTTGTAGCGGGGCACTCGAGGCACAGGGACATAGTACAGGTCGTCCTTGACGTGAAAACCGCGCGTGTACTGCTCGTTGGCGATGCCTCCGTTGGGGCTCGAGCCCAGCGTTGCAAAAGTGCCGAACGGGTTCGAAGACGCGCGAGCTTTGGCGTAACTTCCGTCTGCAATCTTGTCGGGATCTACCCAGTTGAAATACTCCGGCATGTAGCCATTGACTGGACCTTGATAGTCATAGGTCTCAATGAAACTCATCCAGTATTTGAAGGCCCTCGGGTGGTCAAGATTGAGGTTGGTCCAACCCCAACCCAACCATATGCCATTGTCTTTTTCGCGTTGCGGCTGATTTTTGTCGAACGCAATATTGACTCCGGGAATAGTGAGAATTCTGTTGGAGAACTGGACCATGGCAAGCCACTTGTCTCCAAGGAATGCTCCACCCATGCCAGTGCCGAACTGAACATCGCTGCACGTGTGATATTGGTCGCCGACGCCTGCGATATGCAGCGTTGGATAGAAATGGGGGCCGGTAACCTGCGGATGAACCCATAGCCCACCTTCGATGGAGTTTTTTCCGTAGGAGCCGAGCCACCAGTGAAATACGCCGTATTGCTCGTTGGTCCCGACCGCGTATTTTGAGGTCCGATAGATGCGATTGAAGATGAACTTACCAGCGCCCTGGGGCGCCGTCCCGGCATGACCAATGCCATCCAGGCCACCCATGAAATCCACATTGCTATCGAACTGTTCGCAGTCGGAACCTGGGGTGATGCATGTTGGCACAGCGCACAGCTCGCCTTCGAGAGTCTTACTATCCTTGCAGCGCTGAGTGCAGCCGCCACCGCCGACGGGACAGTCCCAGCCAGCCTCGGGCTTGCAGTGATCGTCGCAGCCATCATCCGACTCGGTGTTGCCGTCGTCACACAGCTCGGGGTCTCTGCGCGCGCCATCGCCACAAGCCTGCGGAGGAATATGCCCCGCATCGTTCCCATCCCCGCGAGGTCCGGTCTTGCCGCTGCAGCCCACGCCCAACAACAGCAGCGCCGCAACGAAGCAGAGGCAGCGCTTGGACGGCGCACTCCACTGGGGTGCGATCGTCAGGCGGGTCGCCCGTGCGTGGGCCTTCGTCGTCTTCATCATGGAGTAGATCATTCTGTCTCCGTTCAGCGCAGCAGCCAGGAAAGCGTGGTGGCTGTGGCGACGCTCGGAAACTGGTTCAGCGTCGCCGCAGGGGTGCCGACCGCGGCCATGATGGTGCGCCAGAGGTTAGCGGCAGGAACGCGGCGATCGCTTCCGAGCGTGCCTGTCGCATCGGGAAGCCCGGTCGCCAGATCCGGCATCAGATACCGGTAGCGGTGCCCATCACCGTCGATCGAGTCCGCGCGAACGTCTCCGTAGTACCCGCCTCGAATCATTCCGCCCGCGAGGATCACGCCATTCTTCCCTTCATCGCCCGAGCTGCCAGCCGCTGGCGCGCGCCCACCGTCGGCCGTCGACACCACAATCAGCGTCCGGTCGTACAGCGCTGCCTGCTTCAACTTTTCGATCAACCGCAGCAGCGGCAACACGGTGATTTCGGTCTGAGCCTTCATCTGCGGCGCGGTGCGTTCACCGTGGATGTCGCCGATGTCGACCTCGATCGCCACCGATCGCGTCAGCCCCGAGTTGATCATCTTGAACGCGTACGCGGCTTGTTCCCAGACGTTGATCGTCGTCCGCCCGTACTTGGGTGGAACGCCGGCTGACCAATACGCCCGCTCGTCGGTCGTCAGCGGCAACGAGAAAGACGAGGTCGTCACTTTCCCCAACACTCCGCTCGACTCAGCAAGCTGAGTGGTGTGGTTGCCGATTGACTGCGCGGTCATTCGCCGTCGGGTCAGCAGCGCTTGATCCAAGCGGCCGAGCCCCTTTTGAACGAAGCGCGCGTCGGGCGGGGGCAAAATGCTTGTCGCAGAAGTCGTCGACGGAAACGCGCGCAGCAGCGCGTCGACATCTTGATATCGATCCGGCTCCGCGCCCGGAAGCCCGGCTCCGAAATGATAGATGGCTCCGGCGCGCTCGGTTCCTTTGATGATCACCGCGTTGCGCAATCCCGGCGTCAGCTGTTTCTGAATTCGGTTGTGAAGCGCAGCGGGAGTCGGAGTCGACGAGTAGGTGGCACCCTCGCCGTTGTTCTGCCCTGGCTCGCCCTCCCACATCGCCAGCCGCGTGCCTGCCCCTTGCTGCGCGCCGCGGCCAGGCGAACGAATCGGATTGCCTGCTTCGTGACCGTGCACCGGGCCGTACGTCAGCTCGCACAGCTCGACCATCGCGATGGTGTCGAGGTGGGGCCGAAGCGGCAGCGACTGGGGAGTGAGAAACACATTGTTGGCAAGCGCGGTGAGCTCGTTTTGCGAGAAGAACAACGCCGCCTTTCGCCCGCTTTCGCCCCTGCGCAAGTTGACGTCTCTTGCCAACCCTGGAGCAACCATCACGTGCCCGAAGTCCAGCTGGTCGCGCAGGCAGATCTCGATCAAGTACGTCGGCACCGCTGCCTGACCCCACGCTTCACCCGCGCGCAGCAACGCTGGCCCCGCAGCCAAACCGCAGGCGCCCTGAATCAAACTGCGGCGGCCGAGCTTCATGGCGATTCCTTCGGCGCTTCAAATGAGCGCACCACCGCCGGGTGAGAGAACGCTTCGACCGCGAGCACCGCCAGTGACGGCCGAGGCTCCTTCTCCTTTGCCGCCCGCACCGCGTCGTCGAGAATGTCGGGAGGCATCGCGAAGACAGTCGACTCAGGCAGCCCGAACGCAAACCCAAGCAGACCTCCGACGCTGCACGACCAGAAGCCAGGCGAAGATGCGTACGCTTCGGCGAGCCCAGCGAGGTTCTGCACCGGCTTTCCGAAGATCTGCGAACTTTCAGCCTTCGATGCTTCGGGGTCAATCATGTGCGAGGTGAAGAGCCCGTCGATGCTCCTTCCCTGCTCGCCGCCTTCGACCTGGCGCCCGGTCGCGCCCGAGATCCACTTCCCATCTTGATTGAACTTCACGAAGGGTTGCGCATGCGCGCCAAACTGGCTGTGGCAGGTGTAGCAAGCAAACCCATTTCCAAACGTGCCCGATGCGTTGCCTTCGACCTTGTCCTGTTGAAACAGTGGAATGAGCACCGCACGCGCCAGCGGTGGCTGCTCGCTGACAGGCATCGGGTAGTCCTTGCAGCCAAAGGTTCGCAGCACGGTGCGGGCGCGCTTGAGGTTGAAGCGCGAGGCGTTGTTGGAAAGAAAAGCCCGGGTGGTGAGCACGCCCGCCGCATAGGGAGCGCCACTGTCGCAGGCAGCCTTGAGGCCTGCATCGTCGATGCAGTAGTCGGCGGTGAGCAGCTCGGAATGCGGCAATCGATTCCGTGCGAGGTGGGCCGCGAGGTTTCCTGGCAGCTCGAGATTCAGATCTCCTCGCTTGCCGCTGGCTTTCAATCGCGTCGACACCCACTCGCGCGCCATCCGCACGAAGCCTTCTTCTCGGGTCCACGCGTCGATCAGCACGGGCAGCGCGGCGCCACCTCGTTGTTTGATCTGTGAGATTTCTTCGACGCGCAAAGATCTGCCAACCAGCATCGGAGCCAACCGGCGCATGTACGACTCGACCTGCTCGGCGCTCAGCTTGCTGCGCAGCTCGTCCAGCGACGTTTCGTGCACCAACAGCGGAATCAGGGGGACGTAATCGGCGGCGATTCCAACCGGCAGTGACATGCGCTCGGCCGGCAGGGGCCCCACTTCCACCACGCAGGCGCAGAGCAGCAACAGACCCGCGGCGGCGATGGGCTTCATTGCGACACCAATTCGAGCGACGAAAGCAACATCAGGCAGCTCGACCGCCACCGCGACGCAGTCGGCTCTTCCGACGCGGCTTCATCAAGAAGTCGAAGGTCTTCAGCGGTCGAAGCGCGGCCCCACGCGGCGCGGGCAAACGAATCGAGGCTCGTTCGCCAATCTGGGTAGCGCGCCTTCATTCGGTTGTCGTCACATACAGAAAACAACGCCTGCACCCAGGTCGACATCCGCTGGGCGCTCCACGTCAAATCGGCCGCCACGTTCGCGCCGAAGTCGTGCGCTCCCAGATCGAGCCGACGCTTCTGCAGCTCGCCAAACATCGCATCGGTGTTTGGAACCCCAGCGACCGCAGCGAGCCGGTTGAGCCGAACATCAAACGGAAGCAGCGCGAGGCGATCTGTCGACGGAGCGAACGCACGCTCGGATCGAACGCGAGGTGCCAACGGTTCGGGCGCTGCAACCGTGACTGTGGGAGCCGCCGACTCGCGTGGCCGCAGCGCAGTGTAAATCGCGCCGTCACAAGCGGCGCTCAGCATCAGCACGGCAATGGCTTGGAGGACGCGCATTTCTCGCGGCATCAAAAGGCAACCCTGGTGCCAGTTTGTTTCTGGCACGCCGACTAAGTTCTTCTGAAGTGTTGGGGGCCTGCCAACTGCAGTGGGCAGTGGAGTATTTCCCCCTCGTCATGTCGCTGATTCGGTCAGTAGCCTGTCGACACGGAATGCCTCGGTTGATTTATGATGCAGTGCGTCTAAACACACGAGGTGGGCCCGTTGATCATCCTTCTTGCGCCGGACTCCCCCGAGACAGTCGTTTCGGCGGTGATGCAGCAGGTGTCGCAGTTCAAAGAGTTGACTGCGAAGAAGCACGTCATTCAGGGCGCCAGTCACAGTCTGACTGAGATTTACCTGATTGGCCCGACCCAGACGATTCCCACTTCGGCGTTCGAGAACATCGGTGGCGTACAGCAGGTGATTCGGATCTCGGTCAAGTACCGGATGATCGGCCGGCACACCGGGCAAACGCAGAGTGCGGGGTTCCAATACAACGGCGTCGATTTTACCGAGAAGCAGGTGCATCTGTTCGCCGGCTTGTGCGCCGTCGACACCCGCCAGCACGTCGAGATGATGATGGCGGCGCTTCAAAAGAACGAAATCGTCACCACCCGAATGGGTGCCTACAAGCCGCGCACCAGCCCTTACGACTTTCAGGGTCTGGGCAAGGCCTGTTTGCCGTACGTCTTCGAGCTCGCCGGCAAGTACGGCATTCGGGTGGTCGCGATGGAGATTACGCACCCGCGGCAGATCGACGAAATCAACGAGGCGCTGGAAAGCTCGGGCAAGGCGACCGGAGTGATGCTGCAGATAGGCACCCGCAACGCCCAGAACTTCGAGCTGCTCAAGCAAGTCGGCCAGCAGAGCTTGCCGGTACTCTTCAAGCGCGGCATGGGCATCACCCTCGAAGAGTCGCTGAACGCCTGTGAGTACGTTGCGAGCGAAGGCAATCGGAACATCGTTTTCTGCCTGCGCGGCGTGAAGACCCACCTGGGAGACCCGCATCGGAATCTGGTCGATTTCGCGCATGTCCCAGTGGTGCGTCGGTTGACCCGCCTGGCGGTGTGCGTTGATCCTTCGCACTCGGTGGGCGTGCCCGACGCCGGGCCCGATGGGCTTCCCGACATCTTCCACACCGTTGGCCAGGGGCTCATTTCCGGTGCCACGATGGTGCTGGTCGACTTTCATCCCAATCCGAAGGTCGCTCTGTGCGACGGCCCACAAGCGCTCGCGCTCGAGCAGCTGCCACGGCTGAAGCGTTATGCGGCGCGGGTGCGCCAGGCGTACCTCGAGGCGGTCGCCGACGCCTGACGTCAATACGAGCCGAACACCCACAATCGCGACGTGCAGGTGGCCAGCTCGAGCAGTGCCTCGTCGCGGCGGGCGGGTTCGCCCTCGAAGTCGAGATGAAACACCGGTTGCCACGCCTGGATGTGAGGGCGGGAAATGAGCCGGGTCAGATTGAGGTCGCGCCTTCCGAAGGTTCCGAGGGCGGCGTAGAGCGCGCCGGGCGTGTTCTGCAGAGTAAACGCGATTGCCGTGTGGCGACCGCCGGGCTCGCCGGCTTCTCCTGACAGCACCAGGAAGCGGGTGGCGTTGTGGGTCGCGTTCTGAACATCAGCAGCCAGCACCACCAGTCCATAGAGCTCGGCTGCGGTGCGGCTGGCGATCGCCGCCGTCGCTTTGGGCCGCTGCGCCGCGAGATCTTTGGCGCTGCCCGCGGTGTCGTACGCGGCCACCGCGGTGAGCCGATGCTCAGCGAGGAAGCGGGTGCACTGTGCAAGCGCCTGGGGGTGCGACCAGACGACGCTGAGCTCTTCGAGTCGGGTGCCGGGAAGGCCGAGCAAGCAGTGTCGAATCGAGACGACCCGTTCGCCGATTTGATGCACCGGCTGCTCAATCAACAGATCCGTCGGCTCGGCGACCAGTCCGGCGGTCGAGTTCTCGATGGGAACCACGGCGCGCGCGGCTTCTCCTTTCCACAGCGCTTCGAAGGTCGAACGGAAGGTGGGCTTGGGCAGCAGCTCGACGGAAAGTCCGAAGATCGCCCTCACCGCTTCATCGCTGTAAGCGCCCAGCTCGCCTTGAAACGCGACTTTCATTGTGCGGCCGCCTTGGGGTAGCTGCCGAGAACGCGCAGCTGCGAGCTGAGTGTGCGAACCTCTTCGAGCGCAGCCGACAGTTCCTTCGAGGCGCAGTGGCCTTCGAGATCGAGGTAGAACCGGTATTTCCAAGGCTCGCCGGGAATCGGCCGCGATTCGATCTTGCTCAGGTTGACGCCATGGCGCGCGAAAAGGGTGAGGACCTGCCCCAGCGTTCCCGGTCGGTGGTCAAGCACGACGAGCAGCGACGTCTTGCAGGCGATGCCAGGGGCCACTGGCGCAAGCTCGAGCGCGATTTCGACGTAGCGGGTGAACTGCCCGCCACCGCCCTGAATCGAATAGGGCAGCACTTCCAACCCGAACCGTTCGGCGGCCGACTCACTGGCAATCGCGGACACCGACGGGTCTCTTCCTTCGCTGACTTTGCGTGCCGCGCCAGCGGTGTCGAACTCGGGCTCTGGCCGGATCCACGGGACGGTGCGCAGAAAAGCCTCGCACTGAACGAACGCCTGTGGATGCGACAACACCGTGCGCAGCGCTTCGAGCTTCGCGCCGGGAAGTGCCAGCAGCCGGTGCTCGACCTGAGTCACCAGCTCAGCGGCGATGCAGAGTCCTCCTTCGGCGAGCAGGTCATACGTCTCGTTCATGCTGCCGGCGGTGGTGTTCTCGATGGGCATCAGCGCCAGGTCGGCCTTGCCCTTCTTCAGGCTCTCGACCACCTCGCGAAGCGTGTCGTGGCCGGTCAACAACACGCCGCCTTTTCGGCCGCTGTGTCGGGCCTGGGCCGCGAGGTGGCTGTACGAGCCTTCGACGCCTTGGTAGGCGACCCGAAGCGGAGCGGTCTGAAGCCCATGGATCCAGTCCTGCTGGCGCGAGACCGACATGTCCATGATCTGTCGATAGAGCCGTTCTATTTGATGCGGGTCAAGCGAGAGCTCGGCGGCCGCGACCCGGACGCGCTCGAGAACCTGCTCTTCACGGGGCGGATCACGCAGCGGGATCGCGTTCGAAAGCTTGGCCTGTGCGACTCTTTCGACGAGCTCCATTCGCTTGCGCAGCGCGATGAGAATGTCTCGGTCGACCCCAGAGATCGCGTCTCGAAGCGCGGGAAGATCTACCGGTTCAGACATCGGGCTGCTCCTGGCGGGCTTTAGGTCGCGGTCAATTGGAATGCGAGCTCGAGCGCCTGGCTCGCATTCAGTCGGGGGTCGCACAGCGTCTCGTAGGTCTCTTTGCCAAGCTGCTCTTCGCCAATCGCTTGATCGCCGCCGAGGCATTCGACGACATCTTTGCCCGTCAGCTCGAAGTGCACTCCCCCTGGGTACGTTCCTTCGCCGCGGTGCACCTCGAAGAACCCGCGCGCCTCGGCAAGCACGTGGTCGAAAAAGCGGGTCTTGAACCCACCGGGCGTCGTGAAGGTGTTTGCGTGCATCGGGTCACAACACCAGACCACCTTGCGGCCTTCGCTGCGCACTTTGCGGATCAGCGGCGCGAGGTGGGTCGAGACCTTTTCGTGCCCCATGCGGGTGATGAGCGTGATTCTGCCACCCTGGTTGTTTGGATTGAGTATGTCGATCAATCGGATCAGCTCGTCGGCGGCGAGGCTGGGGCCGCACTTGATTCCCAGCGGGTTGGTGATTCCCCGCAGAAACTCGACGTGCGCGCCGTCGAGCTGTCGGGTGCGGTCTCCGAGCCAGAGCAAGTGGGCCGAACAGTCGTACCAATCGGAAGAAGGAGCCTCTCGCCGGGTGAGCGCCTGTTCGTAGGGAAGCAGCAGCGCCTCGTGCGAAGTGTAGAAGTTCACTTCGCGGATCTGCGGCACCGTCTGCGAGGTGATGCCCAGCGCTTCCATGAACGCCAGTGTCTCTTCGAGTCGGCCCGCGAGGCCTTCGTAGCGCTTGGCCTGTACGCTTTGCTTCACGAAGCTCAGGTTCCAGGCGTGAACCTGGTGAAGATCCGCGTAGCCGCCTTGAGCGAGCGCCCGAAGCAAGTTCAAGGTGGCCGCTGCCTGTAGGTAGGCGCGCAGCATCCGTTCGGGATCCGGCCGTCGGGAGTGGGCGGCGAACTCGAACCCGTTGATGATGTCGCCGCGGTAGGCAGGCAGGCAAACGCCGTCTCGCGTCTCGCTGTCATTGGATCTCGGCTTGGCGAATTGCCCCGCAATCCGACCGACCTTCACCACGGGCAGCTTCTGGCTGAAGGTGAGCACGACCGCCATCTGCAGCAAGACGCGAAAGGTGTCTCGAACGGTCGTCGCCTGGAAATCCTGAAAGCTCTCGGCGCAATCACCGCCTTGAAGCAGAAACGCTTTCCCCTGGGACACCTGCTCGAGGCGCGCCTGCAGGCCTCGCGCTTCTCCTGCAAAAACCAACGGAGGATACGTGGCCAACAGCGCTTCGACTTCCTGAAGCTTGGCGGAATCGGGGTAGGTCGGCATCTGCCGAACTGTCTTCTGCTTCCAGCTTGCTGGGCTCCAATCAGTCGTCACGGCTTTGCCTCCCCTAAGGCTTGCCTCAACGCCCGCGCGAGCGCTCGAATTTGCGCGAGCATCGCAGGGATGTCGGCCGCCATTTCTTCGACGATGCGAACGAAGGCGCTGCCGACGACGACTGCGTCTGCCCACCTGGCGGCCGCGCGCGCTTGGATGGGGGTCGAGATTCCGAAGCCAACCGCCAGCGGTTTGGTGGTCAGCGTGCGAAGTGCGGCGAGCTCGACTTCGAGCGTGGAAGACAGCTCGGCTCGTGCGCCGGTCACTCCCGTTCGCGACACGTAATAGATGAACCCGGTCGACGCTTCATCGATGAGGCGGATCCTCGCTGGGTCGGTGGTTGGCGAAGCCAAAAAAACGGTGTCGAGCGCGTGTCGCTTGAGGATCTCTCGATACTCGAGGCTCTCTTCAGGAGGCAGGTCGACGACCAACACGCCTCGAACGCCCGCCTGCTGCGCTTTGCCTGCAAACGCCGCGATTCCGAACTTGAAGACGGGGTTGAAATACGAGAACAAGACGATTGAAAGTCGAGGGTGTCTTTGATGAATGCGCGCCGCCAGTGCGAGCACATCGTCCAGGGAAACCGTTCGAGACGCCTGCTCGGACGCACCCTGAATGACTGGCCCGTCGGCCATTGGATCAGAGAACGGAACACCCAGTTCGAGAATGTCGGCGCCTTCTTCTGCCAACACCTCGACGATCTGCAGGGTGAGCTCGAGCGAGTGGTGCCCAGCCAGGGTGAACGGAATGAAGGCGGCGCGCTCGCCCTGCTTGCGTGCGGTCAGCATGCGTCCATCCGGTTCACCGTCGCCAGGTCCTTGTCTCCGCGTCCCGACAAACAGACGAGCAGAATCTGTTCAGCGCGAAGTTCCCTGGCTCGGCCCATCGCCCACGAAATGGCGTGGGCGCTTTCGAGCGCGGGAAGGATTCCCTCGAGACGCGCGAGCGCGTGAAAGGCTTTCAAGGCGTCGGCGTCGCGCACCGACGTGTAGCGCGCCCGCTTCTGATCCCACAGCGACGCGTGCTCGGGACCCAGCGCGGGGTAATCGAGGCCAGCCGAGATGCTGTGCGTTTCCTGAATCTGGCCAGACGCAGACTGAAGAATGAGCGTTTGGGTTCCTTGCAGCACCCCCAGGCTTCCACCGATGAATCGCGCAGCATGTTCACCCGGAAAGTCTCCGCGACCGCCTGCCTCGACCCCGACCATCGCCACCTGGGCGTCCTCGAGGAATGGGTGAAAGAGGCCGATCGCGTTGCTGCCACCGCCCACGCTGGCGATCAGTTCGTCGGGCAGCCGTCCTTCGGCGGCGAGGATTTGCGCGCGCGCTTCTCGACCAATTACCGACTGGAAGTCTCGCACCATCATCGGGTACGGATGCGGCCCCAGCGCTGAGCCGAGCAGGTAGTAGGTGTCGTGCACGTGCGAGACCCAGTCGCGCATCGCTTCGCTGACGGCGTCCTTCAATGTGCGGGTTCCGCAATCCACCGGTACCACCTGGGCGCCCAGCAATCGCATTCGGTGAACGTTGGGTTCCTGCCGTTCCATGTCGACCCTGCCCATGTAGACGACGCAGTCGAGGCCTAACCGGGCCGACACCGTGGCTGCGGCGACGCCGTGCTGTCCGGCTCCCGTTTCCGCGACGATGCGGTGCTTGCCCATGCGTTTGGCGAGCAGCGCCTGGCCGAGCGCGTTGTTGATCTTGTGGGCGCCGGTGTGGGTGAGGTCTTCGCGCTTTAAGTAGATTTTCGATCCCCCGCATTCTGCGGTCAGTCGCGCTGCGAACGACAGCGGCGTCGCCCGACCGACATAATTCTCAAGGGCATCGGCGAGCTGAGCCTGAAAGTCGACGTCGTCGCGCGCACGCAGGTAGGCGAGCTCGAGCTCTTGCACAGGTCTGACCAGCGTCTCGGGCACGAATCTGCCTCCGAAGCGGCCGAACCACCCGCGCGCGTCTGGTTGAGAAATCATTTCGTCGCTCCGCCCGCGTTCTCAAAAAACTGCCTCATTCGTAAATGCGACTTGATTCCAGCAGACGCCTCGACGCCGCTGCAGACGTCGACGGCATCGGGTTGGGCCACTGCGAACGCCTCGGCCACGTTGCCAGGATGAAGGCCTCCCGCGAGGATGATCTGGGTCTGAGGCACCTGCGCTCTCGCCGCCCGCGCGAGGTTCCAGTCACCGGCGATGCCGGTTCCGCCCCAGGCGTCGGCGACTGCCGTTTCCAGCAACACCCCCGCAAGCGCGCCGTAGTCGACGATCACCGACAGGTCTTCAAGTTTCCTCGGTCGAAAGGCCTTGATGATCTTCAGCGAAGGCAGCCGCGCGGATACCTGCTGACAGAAGTGTGCGGACTCATCGCCATGCAGCTGAATGAGGTCGAGCGCGGCTTCCTCGGCGGCCTCGACCACTTCGGTGAGCGACGGGTTGACGAACACCCCCACCATTTGAGGGGTTTTCCCACTGGCGCGAACGGCCTGGATCAGCGCAGCGGCCGCAGTGGGAGTCATCGCGCGGCGACTGTTGGCGAAGAAAATGAACCCCAGCGCCCAGGCTCCGAGATCAGCGGCCAGCTGGGCATCGGTCGCCTGGGTGAGCCCACAAATCTTGATCGCCTTCGTGCTCATGCGTTGTCCGAAGCTTGCGACAGCAACTGGGCGAGCGCTTCGCCAGGGCGGCCGGTGCGCATCAACGAGGAACCAATCAAACAGGCGGAAAACCCGACCTTCGCCAAAGAACGGACCTGGGCCCCGTTCTCGATGCCACTCTCGCTGATCAACGGCACGCCCTTCGGCGCGAGCGCGACAAGCGCAAACGACGGGTCCAACGAAACTTCGAGCGTGCGCAGGTTCCGGTTGTTGATTCCAATCAACTGCGCGCCGCACTTCGTCGCGATCGCGAGCTCATCGGCGTCATGGACTTCGACCAGCGCGGTCAGCCCAAGCGCCTGAGCCTCTTGCAGCAGCTGTTGAAGCCGTTGAGCCCCCAACAGCGCGGTGATGAGCAGCGCCGCATCCGCGCCGTTCACTTTGGCTTCGTGCAACTGGTAGGCGTCGACGACGAAGTCCTTCATCAGCAACAGCGCCTGAGGGTGGGCCTTGCGAATCTCGCGAAGGTAGACCTCGCTGCCGCAGAAATAGGTCTCTTCGGTCAGCACCGACAGCGCGGTCGCGCCAGCGCTCAAATATTCCGAGGCGACCCTGGCTGCGCCGCCCACCGGCACCGTGGCGAGCGAACCTTGAGAAGGGCTGGCGAACTTGACCTCGGCGATTACCCGAATTCCAGGGCCTGCGAACGGCGCCGCGAAGGGGTGGGGTGTTCGAGCGCTGGCGCTTTGTTGACGAAGCGTTTCGAAAGGAACACCCAGCTTCCGCTGGCGCAGCCGTTCTCGGGTGTCGCGCTCGATCTTTTCCAACGCTGACGAAGTGTTCATTGCGCTGCCTTCGCCGCCATCTTCTGAAGCAGCGCCATCGCACGCCCAGAGTCGATCGAGGCCGCTGCAATCGAAAGCCCTTCTTCGAAGCGGGTCGTCTTTCCGGCGACGATCAACGCCGCTGCAGCATTGAGCAGCACCACGTCGCGCCGAGGGCCGCTCTCTCCTTGCAGGATCCGCTTCAGGCTCGCTGCGTTCTCTTCCGCGGTGCCTCCCTTCAAGGCCTCGATGCCCACTCGCTTCAGGCCGAAGTCTTCGGGCACAATCGTCCGTTCGAAGATCTGCCCGCCTTCGATTTGAACCACCCGAGTCGGCGCGCTGAGACTCAGCTCGTCCAGTCCGTCTTCTCCGTGCACGACCATCGCGTGGATCACGTTTCTGCGTTTCAGCACTTCAGCGACTTTGCCAAGCAATGACATGCTGTAGACGCCGATGAGCTGTCGTTGAACGTGCACTGGGTTGAGCAGCGGCCCGAGCGCATTGAAAATGGTTCTGACGCCCAGGTTCCTGCGAATCACAGACAGCGGCTTGAGCACGGGGTGAAATGCGGGTGCGAACAAAAAAGCGAGACCCGAATCTGCAAGCGATTGCACGACCGCTTGTGGGGTGAGGTGCCCTGCAATCCCCAGTGCCGAGAGCACATCGAAGCTGCCTGATCGACTCGAGACCGCGGC
>JANOHG010000729.1:0-3247 GCA_031406375.1 Archangiaceae bacterium
ACTTCCCGACGCGGACCTTGAGCCATGGAAATGCGCGCACGTCGACGTAGGCGTCGATCAACACCACCGTCGAGTTGCCGAAGTCCGGCATGACTCGCAGGTCAATCAGATCGAGAAATGTCACATCGAGCGTGGGCCGAATCCGCCGCAGGAAGAACCCATCGGTCAGAGGCAGCGCTTGATCGCTTGGAAATGCCCGACCATCGATTTGAACCGCTCCCTTGAGCTTCAACGCGAACGCGCCATCGGGTGTCTTGATTGAGAAGCCTTTCTCCCCCGCAGTCACCTGCACTTTTGCCTGGGCACTTTCGGCAGATTTTTCGGCCTCGAGCTCCGACGATTGTCTTTGAGCTCGCTGTGCCCGCTCGAGCTCTTCGACCCGTTGGGATACTTTGCCCAATGGATCCGCCGCATCGCTTTGGCCCGCGGGCTCCTGCGCCGCCGCAACGAACGATGAGACGAGAAGGCTCGACATCCATGCATGACGCACGCAGCGCTCCAGCGTTAAGCGCACCCGTTGACGATGAGGCGATGCGCAGTGAGAAATTTTCAGCTTTCTGTTCAGGCTCGGCCCCCCTTTTAGATGTGGTACATCGTTTCGCGAGCTTTCTCGCCCACTGCGGTGTCGGCTCGATTCGTCAAGTCAGCCAGGGTGGTGTTGTCGAGAATCTTGGCCATCGCATCCCGGACTTCCCGCATCACCAACCGGGTCCCGCATGTCGCAATGTCATCGCAGTCATCGCACTTTCGAAACGCGCGTTCACTCGCGCACGGAAGCGGAGCCAACGGACCATCGAACAACCGAATCACTGCGCCTAAAGTGATTTGCGAGGCGTCCTTCTGCAGCGCGTACCCGCCTCCCTTTCCCCGCTTGCTCTGAAGAAAGCCGTGGTTCTTCAGCTCGAGCAAGATGAACTCGAGAAACTTCCTGGGAATCGCTTCGCGCTTCGCCAGGTCGACAATCAACATCGGCCCTTTCCCCTGCTCCCGTGCCAGCCTTTGCAGGGCGCGCAGCGCATATTTGGATTTCTGCGAGAGACTTTTCATATTGTCTATAATTCCGATAGACTAGATATTCTATGGAAGCGCACCGGTGGTCAAGGCCCCCCTTGTTGAATCAGGCTTCCGCGTGGTCGGGTAGACGTCTCGAATGTTCAACATGCTGCGCCGCGACATCGAAGCCGCCCTGAAGAACGACCCAGCCGCGCGGCGACCACTCGAGGTTCTGCTCGCTTATCCGGGGGTGCATGCGCTGTGGTTGCATCGAATCGCCCACAAGCTGTGGACAAGAGGATTGACGCTGACGGCTCGGTTGGTTTCGCACCAGGCTCGTTTTCTCACCGGCGTCGAGATTCACCCTGCGGCTCAAATTGCGGAAGGTGTCTTCATTGACCATGGGATGGGCGTGGTGATTGGTGAGACCGCAATCATCGAAACGGGCTGCATCATCTACAAAGGCGTGGTGCTGGGTGGCACCTCGGTTGAGCGCAAGCAGCGACACCCCCACTTGCACCGCAACGTTACGGTTGGAAGCAACGCATGCGTGCTTGGAGCCATCGTTGTCGGTGAAGGCGCGCGAATCGGCAGCGGCTCAGTCGTCATCAGCGACGTTCCTCCAGGAGCGACCGTCGTCGGCGTCCCCGGTCGCGTCGTGCGCAATGGCCCGGCTCCTCACGACACGCTGGACCACGCAACGTTGCCGGACCCCGTCGCAGATGTGCTGCGAGTGTTGACCCAGCAGCAAGAAATCCTCGTCGAACGACTCGCGCGACTCGAGGGCATGCTTCGGGTGGGGCGCGCCGACGAACCGGTTCAGGAAACGGACCCCCGCCGGCGTGCTGGAAGCATTTTTTGATTGGCGGCGTGAGTGGCGTTGAGCCACCGCGGGCGCTATGTGACCCAATTTCTCATCCACCTCAAGGACCCCTCAAATGGCCGCCGCCGTCGAATTGACCGAAGCAAACTTCGAAGAGTATTTGAAGAAGCGAGGCACGCTGCTGATCGACTTCTGGGCCGCCTGGTGCGGACCCTGTCGCTCATTCGGGCCGATTTTCGAGGCAGCCGCCGTGAAGCATTCTGGCTTGGTGTTCGGCAAAGTCGACACCGAAGCGCAGAAGTCATTGGCTGCGGCGTTCGACATTCGCAGCATTCCAACGCTCGCAATCTTTCGAGATGGGATTCTTCTGTTCAGCGAAGCGGGCGCGTTGCCTGCTGCGGGCCTCGAGAACGTCATCGAGCAGATTGGCAAGTTGGACATGGAGAAGGTGAAGAAGGACCTGGCCGAGCAGGAACTGAAACACGCTGGTAAGCCGAAAATCGAAGCGTGATTCCGCAAACTGGCGAATCTGCCGTTCTTTGGAATCTTTCTGGTCGCGGTCACGTTCGCGGCTACCCGCTGGGACATGCATTCAACGCTCGTCCCTGCGGGTGGTGACCTCCGCGGGAATCGCAGTGCTCGTGCGCGTCGCCGCGATTGCGCTGCCAAGGCTCTTTGATTGGACGCGGTCGGAGTTCTGGGGCCGTTTGGGAAAGGGTATCGCTTAGAGGTCGAAGCCGAGCTGAAGCCGAAGCACCACGCGCTCATTGTCGCGCAGCTCGAGGGCCTCGCCGTTGCCGACTTGCGACTGCGCCTTCACTGCGGCGACCTGCGGCAGCGCGGCGAACGCGAGCCACCCGGTCTTGTTTCTCCATCCGAAGACGGGACCTGCAAAGACCGCAGCGCCGAAGTACGTGCCGCGTTCGAAACCAATTCGGTTTCGAACCTCGAACCCAGTGGTGAAGTTGTTGGCGAGCCGGTAGACGATTCCGCCGCTCTGCTCGGTGTGCAGGTCTGCGCCCTGGGCACCATCTTTCCGTACCCGGTAGTCGACGCTGACGTTGACCGCGAAAAGGAAGTCTCCCAGCCAACGCTCGGCGCCCAGGCGCCCCTCGAAAAACACCGAGTCGAGGCTGAGCCCAACCACGCCCAGCAGATTCACCCCGAGCGCGCGGGTGCGCGAATCCAGCGGCTGCCAGCGCAGTCGCGCCTGACCGCCCCCTTCGGTCGAACGGCCATCGCGGCCCACCGCCTCGAGCGCGACGGCGATCAACACCTGCGCCTCGAGCGTGCGAGCAAACCCGTACCCGAATCCCACCAAGTTCTCCATGCGGATGAACTCTTGGGCGCGCCCGAAGCGAGGAGTGGTCGACACCACCAACTCGTGAGAGCCGGGCTCTACGGTTGGGCCGGTGAGAGTGAAGCTCATTG
>JANOHG010000733.1:0-5047 GCA_031406375.1 Archangiaceae bacterium
CTCGGCGGGCTCGGCGCGGAAAATGACCTTGTTGATCCAGCACCGCTTCCCCTCGTTGAAGGTGATGAGGGTGTCGTCGCCGTCAGCCGAAGGTCCGCAGCCCTGCACGCGGTAGGTCAATCGGCCGCCCGCGTCGAGCACCAGGCGGACACCAATCACGTGATCTGCAGCGATTCCCACCTTTGCGGCGACGACCTCAGCGAACGGCTGCGGCGATGCAGAGACGACCCAGACGTCGAAGCCGCGCTGCTGCATCTTCTCAATCAGCTCGTGCATCTGCGGGTAGAGCCGCACCCAGCCAGTGACATCAGACCGGCTTCCGATCGTCTGCTGCGTGCCCTGAGGCGCCTGCGCATTTTCTTCAAACGCGGCGCGCGCGAAGCCCCGCGCTTCTTCCAGCGTGTACCCGGCGGTGAGTTGCGCGGTCCATTGGTAGGCTGCGTTGTTGGTGGCGGAAATCTGCGTCGTCCACGCGTCATCTTTGGCGGGCGTCTTTCCGTTTTCGTAGATTTCGAAGATTGCGTCCGCGCACTTTGCGACGCGGCTGGTCGCCAGCGGCCGACCCGGTTCTGCTGCGCTGTCGCAGGCGTGGTTCAGGGCCGCGAGCGCTGCGGCAGTCAGGCTGCGGCTGGTGTTCGCCCAATCGCGCCCAGGCGGTTGAAGCACGCGATCGTTGCGAAGCATCCAGTAAAGGGTCGCGTCGCCGATGTCGTTCTTCATCACCGTGTTGTCCCAGTCGAACGCAGCCACGCCTTTTGGACCTCGTTCGAGCAGCGCCTCGAGACGCGCGCGGTTCTGTGGCAACCAGCTGGTTAAAGACGATTCGGGCGCTTGCGATGCCGGTGGCGCTCGCACACAGCCGACCAACAAGCCAATCGTCAAACCCGCGGTTACCCTGCGCATCTGCGCTGCGTAAGGTGCCTGTTGGCCGGCTGCAAGCAGATGTTGGAACCGCGGAAGATGCCCACACCGTTGCTGCGCTATCAGGGCCTCGACAGTTTGCGCGCCGGCTCCCGAAAGGAGCAGAAGGTGTGTGAAGCAGGGCGGTAAGGCCACATCCCACACATGGAAATACCGAAGGAGCTCGTGGCGCTTCTGTGTGATTTCGCGGGCCACAGGGGGCGGCTGTGAATTGAGCGTGCGAGCCTTCTACAATCAGTGAATGCGTCTTCGACGGGTAATTCTCGTGTGGGTCGTGCTGAACGGGCTGCCGGCGATTGCAGGTCCGGGTCCGAGCCGTGGCGAAGGGACGTACAAGCAGCTCGAGTTGTTCGCGCGGGTGCTTTCGTACGTCGAGAACAACTACGTCGAGAACGTCGATGAGCAGCAGCTGATGTACGGGGCCATTCGCGGCATGCTCGACACGCTCGATCCGCACACCGTCTTCATGCCGCCGGATGTCTTCAAGGAAATGAAGATCGACACCTCGGGCGAGTTTGGTGGGCTGGGCATCGAGATCGCTCGGAAGAATGATTCGATCGTGGTGGTCGCGCCGATTGACGACACCCCGGCTCAGCGCGCTGGGATCAAATCGGGAGATCAGATTTTGAAGATCGACGACGAGGTGACGCGCAGCATGGAGCTGGCGCGTGCGATTCAAAAAATGCGCGGGCCAGCGGGGAAGAAGGTGCTGTTGACCATCATGCGCGAAGGCTTCACCGCGGCGCGCGAGTTTGCGATCATGCGCGATCACATCCGCATCGCCTCGGTCGAGGGCGCCATCTACAACGGCGTCGGCCACGTGAAGGTGAAGAACTTTCAGGAACGAACCGACGCCTCGCTGTTCAAAGAGCTCGAGCGACTTCGGGCGTTGAATGGGGGGCGCGAGCTGCGCGGCCTGGTGCTTGATCTGCGCAACAACCCGGGGGGGCTGTTGGATCAGGCAGTGGCGATTTCCGATCGTTTTCTGGTGGGGAACCTGCCAATCGTTTCTACGCGCGGCCGCGCCGGCGGGCATGTCACGGAAGAGAAGAGCAAGGATCGCGACACCGAGAAGAGCTACCCAATGGTGGTGCTGGTGAATGCCGGCAGTGCTTCGGCTTCCGAGATCGTCGCTGGCGCCCTTCAAGACCATCAGCGCGCGGTGGTGCTTGGGGTTCCGACCTTCGGAAAAGGCAGCGTTCAGACGGTCATCGAAATGGAAGACGGCTCGGGTTTGAAGCTGACGATCGCAAGGTACTACACGCCGCGGGGTCGCAGCATCCAAGAGAAGGGCATCACCCCGGACTTCGTGGTGGGCGAGGCTGAAGGGGTTGCGGCGAACAAGACCGAGCAGGTGCGCGAGAAGGATCTCAAGCGGCACTTCAAGGGGGAATCCGAGGCCGAGGCCAGCGACAAGCTCAAGCCGAACCTTCCTGAGAACCTGAAAGTCTGGGATGCGACGGAAAAGCTTGGCGACTACCAGCTGAAGATCGCGCTCAATTACCTGAACGGGCTCGCTGCTCCGGGAAAGGCGACTGCGAAAGCGCCGTAGACGAACCGGAATTGAGGGTGTTGTTCCTCTGTGCCGTCTGGGGGTACATCGGTGCTGGATGAAGCTGCTTCCCTCGTCGGCGGCCCTGATTGCGCTGCTGATTTCTACCTTGTTTCGTGGCCCTGCGCTCGCGGCCCCTGCTGCGCGACTGCTTCCCGATTTCGGGGTGGCTGCGGCGAACGGCCCGAAACTGGTGGTGTTGCCGGTAGGTCTCGATCGCCCCTCGAAAGAGCAAGAACGCTGGCTCACCGATGCGGCGGAACAGGCGATCATCGCGGCAGGTCGATTCACCCTCGTCCCCGTCGCCGAGGTGGGCACCCCAGCCGCCGAACTGCGCGCTGCAAAAGCGGTCGAGGCCGAGGCGCTGATGAAATCCGCGCATCAGTCGTTGGACGATCTCGACGCGCAGAAGGCGATTGCCCAATTCACCGAAGCGCTCGCGCTGTGGCGCCAGTCGGATCTCATCGACCCTTCGGCGTGGAACAACTTCATCCTCGCGTGGGTGATGAAGGCAGCCTCGCAGGTGGCCAACGGTGAAACCGCCGCTGCGAAAGCGGAGATCGAGAGGATTCTCACCGTCTGTGCGACCGCGAAATTCCCTGACGCTTTCTTTCCGCCTGACCTGTTGAAGTTGGTCGAGGTTCAACGCAAGAGCGTCTCGCGCGCGACGGGTGAGTTGTTGATTCGCACTGACCCGGCGGGAGCCAACGTTTGGGTGGATGGCGTGCCTCGCGCCCCTTCGCCGACAAAGACTTCCCGCCTCTCAGGAGGCAAACATCTGATCGTGGTCTCGATGCCGGGCTTCGATCGCGTGACAACCGAGATGAACCTGGGTGACGAGCTGCTGCGTCTGAAGCCGTCGGAAGGTGCGGGGAAGTTGAAGGCCGCGCAGGACAAAGTGGCCAAGAGCCCTGATGGGCCCGGGCGTGACGCTGCCGGTCGAGAGTGGGCGAGCCTGGTTGCGGGTGCAGAACAGGCGCTGGTGCTGATCGCGAAGAAGAGCACCACGGGTCAGAAGCTCGAGCTCACTGCGATTCGACTCGAGGGACGCGATGGCCACAACTTGGGCTATCAAACCGGAATCGTCGCTGTCGCAGACGACAAGGCCTTGGCGGGTTTCCTGGATGGCGTTTTGGCTAAGGACGCTCGGCGCGATGGAAAGAAGCCGGTGACGAACTTTGGCGGATCTGCTGGCGCAAGCACAGTTCGCACGGCGACAGGCATCGCCCTGATTGGCATCGCAGCGGCCGCGCTAGGCACCGGGATTTTTGCCGGAGTCTCGGCCAACGGAAAGGCGAACGCGTTTCGCAACACCCCGCAAGTGGCAACGCAGCAGAGCGCCAACCTCGCCGCCGAAGGGAAGAGCTTCGCGCTGATGGCCGACGTCACGATTATTGGCGGCGCCATCGCTGCCGCCGCAGGCACTGTCGTCTTGCTCACTGGCGGGAAGTCGACTGGGGGCGATGGGCCGTCTTCCGAGAATTCGTCATCCGAAACTCGGAAGAATGCCGCTGGCGCGACAAAGCCGCAGGATGCGCCGAAGGTCGATCGCGTCAAGAACGCAGAGGATGCGAGCAAAGGAAGCGAGGCGATGACGCCGAGTTCCTCGAAGGACGGCGAAGGGCGCAGTTCGGACGAAGCGAAGAGAGCCGAAGAACCGACAGCCGCCGACGAAGCGAAGAAAGCGGATGAGGCCCGAAAGACTGAGACCACGAGAAGGGAAGCGGCGAAGCGGAAAGCGGATGAGGAAAAGAAGGCAGACGATGCGAGACGGAAGGCTGAGGAGGAGCGAAAGCGGAAGTTCGACGAAGACGATCTGCGCAACTACTGACGCGGTTGTTTGGGCTTGTTTTCTCGAAGGCTGGGTCTGATTGCCGACCCGATCTGCTCGCGCACGGCCATCAGTCGCGTAGACGAGGCATAGATTCGGGCTTAAAAAACAGTGGGTTAGACCGAAAATCGGCGATTGGCGGAAACGCTTTGACAGCGAGCCGAGCAGCCCCTATGTAACCGCGAATTTCACCCCCATAGGGGGGAAATAACCTTTGTGTTCTGGGACCTTTGAGGGCTGACGCGCCGCGATGAGCACTGTCGAAGTTCTCTTTCTAGCCATCTACTTTGGCGTTCTGGCTGTGTTGTCCGTGTACGGCTCCCACCGGTACCGGATGGCGTTCCTTTACTATCGCCACAAGTTCAAGCTGCCCACCCCGAACGGAACCTTGGCCCAAACGCCTCGGGTCACGATTCAGCTGCCGGTTTTCAATGAGCTGTATGTCGTTGAACGGCTGATCGATTCGGTATGCAAAATCGAATACGCGCAGGGTCTGCTTGAAGTGCAGGTGCTCGATGACTCGACTGACGAAACTTGTGCAATTGCCCGCGCGTGTGTTGAGCGGTGGCGAAACAAGGGCGTCGACATCGTCTATCTCCACCGCACCAACCGCCATGGCTTCAAAGCGGGCGCGTTGGAGGCCGGACTGAAGGTCGCCAAGGGCGAATTCGTCGCCGTGTTCGATGCCGATTTCGTTCCAAGTCCCGATTTCCTCAAGCGAACGGTTCCGTTCTTTGCGGATC
>JANOHG010000735.1:0-10982 GCA_031406375.1 Archangiaceae bacterium
GGCAGACACTGCCAGCCACTTTTTGGCAAACCGGGCACGTGGAAGTCATTCGCTTCAAGACCATCACCAAAAAACAAAGCCTGACTGGTGACCTCATCTTGCCCTGTATTGTGCCGCACGATTACGCCATTGACCTTGACAACCTCCAGCAATGGGCCTTTGCAGAGTACCTGTTGGAACAATCGACCCGAATGACATCGCTCCGGTGACGAAGCGGCGCGCGAGCTCAAGCGCAGGCTCGACCTCTTCCAACCCCACCTTGGGTCGCGCGCTGTCGAGCTCGAGCAAGCCGCGCAGCGTGCAGAGCGCCTGCGTTTCGTCGTCGGCGAGCCGTTCGAAGTCAGCGAAGGCTTTTGCATCGTTGGTTCGCGCAGCGTGTTGCAGTTTCGCGATCGTCGCCGGGTTCCATTTGTGGACTTCTCCGCGCCGCCGCCATTGGTAACGGCCGCCGGTCACCGGCACCTCGAGATCCAGCGACGAGGCCTGAAAGCCGCGCTCGTGCCGTTCAATCACTTCGCGGCCGAGCTCGGCCAACCCCACGCCTTCGAGCCGAGAAGGCGTGCCGTGAAAGTGACGCTCAATCAGCGCACGGTTGAGCCCAACTGCCTCGAAGATCTGCGCGCCGCGATACGACTGCACGGTGCTGATTCCCATCTTCGACATCACCTTGAGCAACCCTTCGTTCACCGCGTGAACGAAGTTGGCTTCGGCGGCTTCTTCCTCGACGGGAATCTCTTTGTTGCGAGCGAGCGCGCGAACGGTGTCGAGCGCGAGCCACGGAGTCACCGCCGCCGCGCCGTAACCAATCAACAGCGCGAAGTGGTGCACCTCGCGGGCCTCTGCCGTCTCGACGACCAGCCCGGTGTGGCGACGAATGCCGTCGCGCACCAGCCGCTGATTCACCGCCGACAGCGCGAGCAATGAGGGAATGGCAGCGTGGGCGCTGTCGACGCCGCGATCCGACAGCACCAGAATGTCGGTGCCTTCTTCGACGGCTTCGACTGCCGAGGCGCAAAGGCGTTCGACCGCCGCCTCGAGGCCACCGCCGGTCTCGCCCCCATAGAGCATCGAGAGGACCTTCGGCTCGAAGTCACCCTCGTTTCGCAGCGCGAGGATCCGCGCGAGCTCGGAATTGTTGAGAATCGGCCCTGGCAGCGTCAGCTGGTGACACTGCTCGGGAGACTCTTCGAAGGTGTTTCCGTCAGGCCCGAGCGCGGTGCCCAGCGACATCACCAGCGCCTCGCGAATCGGGTCAATCGGAGGGTTCGTCACCTGCGCGAACAGCTGGTGAAAATAGTCGAACAACGAGGGCGATTGATCGGACAGCACCGCGAGCGGCGCGTCGTTGCCCATCGACCCCATCGGCTCTTTACCGGTGTGAGCCATCGGAGCAATCAGGATCCGAAGATCCTCATCGGTGTACCCAAACGATCGCTGCAGCCGCGCGAGATCCTCGCCGGTGGTGGGCGCGGGCGGCGCCGCGTTCGGCAGCTCTTCGAAGCTGAAGACGTTTCGCTGAAGCCACTTCCGGTAGGGCCAGCGGGTGACAATCTCTTGCTTCACCTCGTCGTCCTCGAGGATCCGGCCTTCGACAGTGTCGACCAGGAACATCCGGCCCGGCTGCAAGCGGCCTTTGCGCCGCACCTGCGCAGGGGGCACATCGATGACTCCCGCTTCCGAGGCGAGGATCACCCGATCGTCAAGGGTCACCACGTAGCGCGCGGGGCGAAGCCCATTGCGATCCAACGTTGCGCCGACGAGATGTCCGTCAGTGAACGTGATCGCCGCCGGGCCATCCCACGGCTCCATCAGCGAGCTGGTGTATTCGTAGAAGGCCCGCCGGGCGTCGTCCATCTGCGTGTTTCCGTCCCACGCCTCGGGGATCATCATCATCATCGCGTGGGGCAGCGAACGGCCACCGAGCACCAGCAACTCGAGCATGTTGTCAAACTGGGCCGAGTCGCTTTTTCCAGGAACGATGATCGGGTGAAGGCGATCGAGGCTGCCTCCGAACTTCGCCGACTGCAGCAGCGATCGCCGGCTGCTCATCCAGTTTCGGTTTCCTTGCACGGTGTTGATCTCACCGTTGTGAGAAATGAAGCGAAACGGCTGCGCGAGATCCCAGGTGGGAAAGGTGTTGGTCGAGAAGCGCGAATGAACCACGGCGATCGCGCTGACCATGTCGGGGTCACCCAGGTCGCCGTAGAACTTCGGCAGCTGCTCGGGCAGCAACAGGCCTTTGTAGATGATCGTCTCGGCCGAGAGGCTGGCGACGTGGAAACGCCCGAGCGGATCACAACCGCTGTCGCGGATCTTGTTCTCGGTGAGCTTGCGGATGATGAAGAGTTTTCGTTCGAAGGCGCTCGGTACGACGCGACGGCGGGCGATGTAGATCTGCCGCATCACCGGCAAGACCGACCGAGCCACCGTGCCTAGGTGCGACGGATCGTGCGGAACATCGCGCCAACCGATCACCTTTTGCCCTTCGGCAACAGCGACCTCTTCGAAGATTCGTTCGCACCTCGCGCGTGATTCAGGATCGGTGGGAAGAAATACCTGGCCGACGCCGTAGCAGCGGCGGTGCGGAACAGGAAATCCGAGCTTGAGGCCTTCACGCTTGAAAAACCGGTGCGGAAGCTGAAGCTGAATGCCCGCGCCATCTCCCGTGAGAGGATCGCACCCCGTCGCACCACGATGGCGCATTCGAATCAGGACCTCGAGCGCCTGCTCGACGATGCCCCGCGATTTCTCGCCGCGAATGTGGGCGACAAAGCCGATTCCGCATGAATCACGTTCCGTCGAAGGGTCGTAAAGGCCGTGTTTGCGCAAGGTGCGGGAAACATAATGCACTGCGTCAGGCACACGCAATCTGTCACCCGTGCGCCGTCAAGTGCTCGCGAAGACTGGCGAGCTGCCTACAACGCAGCGAGTCGAGCAAAGAGCACCTCGTCAACTGGCTCGATTGATTCTGCCGTGGACGACGCGTGCAGCAGCTTGGCGAGCGGCGGCGGAAGTGGAACCGCCTGGCCAATCAACGGTTCGACAATCGTCTCGAACTTTGCCGGATGCGCTGTCGCAGCGACGACCCACGTGCCTGTTTCTCCTTTGGCGCGCAGCCTTCGAAGCACCTCGACGCCACAAGCGGTGTGCGGGCAGATCGCAAGTCGAAAGCGATTCCAAACACGGCGAATCGTCGTGCGAATCGCTTCATCGTCGACCCAGTCAGCCTCCGCCTGAAGCTTCCAGTAGACGAAGCGTTCGACGTTGCTCGGCGCTCCGACGTCCATCGCATTTGCGAGCGTGGCGATCGACGTTCGGGCTTGGTAGGTGCCGTGGTGAAGAAAATCCGGCAGCACCCGGTTGGCGTTGGTGGCGAGGACAACGCGGCCAATCGGCAGCCCCATCTTCTTCGCCATCATGCACGCGAGCGCGTTGCCAAGATTCCCGGTGGGAATCACGAAGTTCACCTTTTCGTTCGCCTTCGCCTCGAGCGCCGCATGGGCGAAGTACGCCATTTGCGGCAGCAGTCGACCCAGGCTGATGCTGTTGGCGCTGCCGAGCCGCAGCCTCTGCTGCAGCGGGCGATTGGCGAGCGCGGCCTTCACCATTGCCTGGCAATCGTCGAACGTTCCGTTGACGCGCAGCGCGTGGACGTTGTCGCCGAACGACCCCAGCTGGTGTTCCTGTCGCGCAGACACCCGACCCTTTGGGTACAGAATCACGATCCGGATTCCAGGGCGACGGTGGAACGCGGCAGCGACCGCGGCGCCAGTGTCTCCTGAGGTCGCGACGAGAATCGTCTGTTGTGCTCCGAGCCGGGTGAGGCATTCGGCGAGGAATCGGGCACCAAAATCCTTGAACGCGGCCGTCGGGCCGTGAAACAGCTCGAGAAGAAAGTCGGGGCCCAGCCGAACCACCGGCGCCGCGAAGTTGAACGCCACAGCGCAGATCTCTTCGAGCTGCTCGCGCAGCGGCTCATCCGAAAAATAGGGCGCCAGAATGGCGGCGGCGATCTGCGGCAGGCCGGCGGCTTCGAGCGCCACCAGCGGCAACGCTGCGGGCACGTAGAGCCCTCCGTCGGGTGCCAGGCCTTGCGAAACCGCTTCCGACAGCGCAACCCCCTGCGCGGCAGGCGCGCGCGTGCTCACACAACGCATGATTCGACCTTCGCCGCGGGGCCCGCGACCGGAGAGGTGAAGACGTCGGACTGCAGGCCTGCTTTGGCGAATGCGACCGCCATCGCCCTGCCCGCAAGCTCTGCCTCGGTGCGGGTTTCAAACCAGCCAAACACGCTGGGGCCTGCCCCAGAGATGCTCGCGCCCAGTGCTCCCGCGTCGAGCGCAGCCTGCTTCACTGCAGCAAAGCCGGGGATCAACGGCGCACGCCGCGGCTCGACGAGCGTGTCGCGCAGCCCGCGGCGAATGAGCCCGCAGTCGTTGGTGAAGCAACCGGTGAGCAGCATCGCGAGCGCCTCACTTTGCTTGACGAAATCGTGCAACGCGTAGGCGCCCACGAGCGCTGCCCGGGCCGTGCGTGTCGAAAGCACGAAATGCGGATGAACGAGGGTGCAATACAGGCTCTGAGGCACCGGAATTCGAACCGGCATTCCTTCGGCAGGAGCGATCACCAACCCACCCAGCAGCACCGGCGCCACGTTGTCGCCGTGCCGGCTTCCGCTCGCGGCGGCTTCGCCATCCATCGCGAGCTCGTACAGCTCGTTCATCGCCAAAGGGTTGGGCAACACCGCGTTGGCTGCGACGAGCGCCGCGACCGCAGAGGCAGCCGAGCCGCCCATTCCCGAGCCAAGCGGAATCCCCTTCTCGAGCTCCAACTGAAAACCCACCCCTGGACGCTTGGCGATCATTCCCAGCAGCGCGCGACCTGCGGTGTTGTGCCGAGGATCAAGCGGCAGGTTCTGCACCACGCCACGGATCGCGAGGATCTGTACGCGCCCATCGGAAGTCAGCCGCACCGTCGCGCGATCGCCCGCGCCAGCCAGGCTCTGACCTAAGATGTCGAAGCCGGCGGCTACATTGCCGATCGATGCGGGCGCGAATGCGGTCGCGGTGGGGAGTGCAGACATCCGCTGAAGGTAACTGCAGCGCGGGCGAAACCGCACAACGATCGCTTGCGCGCCAGCGAGCGCTGCGATTTGGCGACGCGCGCTATAAGCGGGCGGTGACCAAGCCCATCGAGCTGCGCAGCGACAACGCGGCAGGAATCGCTCCCCAGATCCTGTCGGCGGTAATCGAGGCGAACAACGGCTCGGCGCGCTCCTACGGCGCAGATCCCTGGAGCGAGCGCCTGCGCGCCCGCGTTGCCGAAGTGTTCGAGCGTCCGGACGTGACGGTGTTTCCGGTCGCCAGCGGAACAGCAGCCAACGCCCTGTCGCTGTCGGCGCTCTGTCCGCCGTGGGGCTCGGTGCTCTGCCACGAGTCCGCGCACATCTTCGTCAACGAGGCTGGCGCGACGTCGATGTTCGCCGCAGGCGCGGTGATGCGAGGGCTCGCCGGAGCAGCCCATCGCCTCAGCCCTGCTGCGGTCGAGGCAGCGTTGGCAGCGACGAATTGGGGGGACACCCACCAGTCGCAGCCGTCCGTCCTTTCGCTGACCCAGCTCACCGACGGCGGCACCCTCTACTCGGTCGCCCAGGTGGAGGCGCTGACGGCGGCGGCGCGCCAACGCGGCATGCGGGTGCACATGGACGGGGCCCGAATCGCGAATGCGATTGCCGCACTCGGCTGCACACCGGCCGAGCTGACCTGGCGCGCGGGAGTCGACGTACTCTCGCTGGGCGCCATCAAGAACGGAGGTCTCAGCGCCGACGCCATCGTCTGCTTCGATCCGTCGCTGGCCACCGAGCTGGCGTTTCGGCTCAAGCGCGCCGGCCACGTGGCCTCGAAGATGCGATTCCAGGCGATCCAGCTGGATGCCTACCTCACCGATGGGCTGTGGTTGGCTCTGGCAGCTTTGGCCAACGCCGCGATGGCCCGGCTCGCCGCCGGCCTGGTCGCGCTGGGCGTCGAGCTGCTCACCGAGGTGCCGGCGAACATGGCGTACATGCGCTTCGGCGCAGGCGTCGCGGACAGGCTGGATGCGAGCGGCCTGCTCTTCTACCGGACTGGAGGCGACCGGGTGGTGCGCCTGGTCACCAGCTTCCAGACCAGCCAAGCGGAAGTCGACGAGGCGCTGAAGCGGATCGCTGCCGCCATTTCGTAGTCCTCGAGCCAAACTTCCCAAGACGTTCCCAAGGGCTCACCAAAAGCTCGAGACCGGGTACTGCGAAATCAATGTGTCGGGCATCACGAGGGTGAGACCTCGTTCAATCGCTTGGCAAACCAGCATTCAATCAAATGGGTCTTTGTGGAGCGGCGGCAAACTGGTGATCCAAGTCAACGGGCTGCGAATTCGGAAAGCATGCGGATCACTGATTCCGACGCATGCCGAACGCTGAACGGCTGAGCAGGCTTTGGCTTTCGGGAGCGCATCGTCCTCTGATTGAGGTGCCTGTCGTCGTCACATCGAAGTGACGGTGATAATCTTGAGCATCGTCGCCCGCCGGTCTACTTCAGCCAGTCGGTGGCAATGGAAAGTCATTCAAGCGCGGTCATCATCTGGTGGTTTGTTTTGAGCGTGACTTCGGTGCTCAACGTTGCAACGTGGAGCTGGCTTGCTGTCGGGCTCGTGCAGAACAAGCATTTGCGTGAGCCCAGCGACTACACGTGGCGAGGTTGGCAAACGGTGTTTTCGGCGGCCTTCACCTTCGGCTGCGCGTTTCGTTCGTTTCTTCCGCGCGCAGAGGCTCAACGCATATGCCTTTATGATACCTGGATATCCAATGCGATTACTGCCCGCAGCGTGGCAACCGTCGCTGAGCTTTGTTTCGTGGCCCAAGTAGCGATGGTGCTTCGCACATGCTCGGGCGTCACAGGTTCGGTGTCGAGCGCGCGCATTTCATGGCTCCTGGTTCCGCTGATTGGCATCGCCGAGGTGTTCTCCTGGTACACGGCGTTGACCACCAACTTCTTCGGAAGCATCGTCGAAGAGTCAATCTGGGCGCTCACCTTCACTGTCGCGGTAGCGACCTTCATCAAAATTCGGCCCCGGCTCAGCGGACCACTGAAGAAGGCAATCACTGCATCCATCGCAGGCGGGTTGCTTTACGTGGCCTTCATGTGCACGGTCGACATACCGATGTATTTGGCGCGCTTCAAACACGCGCAGCAGGCCGGTCAGCAGTATTTATCGATGAGCGAAGGGTGGAGCGATGGGTGGACTCGCCGAGTCGTCACGCGTCGGTGGGAAGACTGGCGTGAAGAAATACCGTGGATGTCGCTCTATTTCACTACCGCGGTGTGGGTCAGCCTTGCGATGACGCGCACGCCGCGCATGCGCCCTTCTCTGCAATGACAACGTGATGATGTCGGATCCAACAATGTTCAAGCACCCCTGGGTCCTACCAGGGCGTGCGCGCACATTTAACGTCGAAGCAAAATCGTGACCTGGCTGCGGCAATAACGTGACCAACTCCACACCGTCTCGAAACACCTGTTCGGTACAAGGCTCGGCATGGCAGCCGAGCCTTCGCTTCTGACGCGCCTCTTCCTTCAGGAAGATTTGAACTTTCTGGTGACCAACCGCATCCCTCGGCGGTACGCGACACAGTTGATGGCGTGGTTCTCTCACATCGAGAGCCGCCTGCTGACCCGACTGTCGGTCGCGACCTGGCAGCTGTTCGCGGGCGACCTGAGCCTGAACGAAGCCCAGCGCCAGAGTTTTGAAAGCCTTCACGACGTCTTCATTCGCGAATTGCGCGAGGGCGCGCGGCCGATCGATTCGGACCCGGCCGCGGTGGTGAGTCCATGCGACGCCATCGTCGGGGCCTCAGGCCGCATTCGCGGCACCGAGCTCATTCAAGCCAAAGGCTTTCCATATACATTGATGGATCTGCTGGGCAGCGAGAAACTGGTCGAACGTCACCGCGACGGCCAGTTCATCACCTTGCGGCTGAAGTCGAGCATGTACCACCGCTTCCACGCGCCGGTTGATTGCCGGGTGACCGAAGCAACCTACATCGCGGGCGACACCTGGAATGTGAACCCAATCGCGCTTCGTCGGGTCGAGAAGCTGTTCTGCAAGAACGAACGCGCAATCATTGACCTCAAGCTGTCGACTACAGAACGTGCGCTCACCTTGGTGCCGATTGCGGCGATCCTCGTTGCCGGCATCAAGCTGCACTTCATCGACGTTCCGCTCAATCTTTCGCATCGGGGCACGACGCAGATCAGCTGCGATGCGACGTTTCTGAAAGGGCAACAGCTCGGCTATTTCCAGAGCGGGTCGACGATTGTGCTGTTCGCCTCGGGCGGCTACGAATTTTGTAGCGGCATCGTCGAGGGCGCAACGGTGCGCGTTGGTCAGCGGCTGTTGAGCCACCGGCTGAATGAAGTCTCACCAGCAACCAAGGAGTTCCAATGAACAAACTGACGTTCTCTGAAGAGCTGCGCGAACAGCGGTGGGACGATCACCGCTATTACCACCAAAGCCGTGTGAATCAGGCATTGCACCTGTTCAGCGCGTGCTGCTTCCTGGCCACCTATGCGCTGATTCCTTTCAACCCCATCGTGGCTGCGATTCTGGGTTGGGTGATTGCGATGTGGTCGCGCCAGATTGGTCATTTTTTCTTCGAACCCAAGGGCTACGACGACGTCAACAAGGCTTCGTTTCAGCACAAAGAAGACATCAAGGTTGGCTACAACCTTCAGCGCAAGGTTGTGCTGTTCGTCGTGTGGGCGTCGATCCCCGCGCTTCTCTGGCTCAGCCCTTCGTGGGGACTTCAGCCGGCGTTCGCCGATCGCGCGGCCTTCCTTTACCAACTCGGAATTGCCTGGCTCGCGCTGGCTGCACTGGGGCTGCTCGCGCGCACGCTGTGGCTTTGTGCAACCCGCAGCGTGCAGACGGGGCTGGTGTGGTTCACCAAAATTCTCACCGACCCGTTCAATGACGTGAAGACCTACCATCGCGCCCCGTACTACCTGTTCATCAAGGGAGAACGGCTTGATCCGATGCTCCCCGCCCGAAGCGGGCAGCCAGCAGTTCCTTCAGCACACCACGCCTGATTGCTTTGTTGGTCAGCGCGGGTTGAGACCACCAGCCGTCCGCTTTCATGGCGGCGGCTGCAGTCACGAAGCGGCCGACGATGGCGTCAAAATCTTCGTTCGACAGGTCATGGCTGAAGATGAAACGGCCGGTGCCAATCCAGCTGGGAGAAAGGCCTTCGGCACGCAGATAGTATTGGAGCATCCAGTTGTAGCGCGCGGGCTCGGTGTACAGCGTGGTCCAGATCGAGCTCATGTTGGCGACGCGCACTGGCAATGCTTCAGAAGCCAGCCGCGCGTTCAGGTGTCGCGCGCGGCGATCCCACAACTCGTCAAGACCCGGGTAGGCGTCGAGCACGTGTGGCTCGTCGAGGTAGCGCAGAAATTCATTCATTGTTGCCATGACGGTTGGATGCGAATTGAAAGTGCCCCGCGCGAAGCAGATGTCGGCCGGCCGGTCTTGGCGGAAGCGGCGCATCCACTCGTTTTTGCCGCACACCGCGCCGACGGGTAAACCACCCCCCAAGGTTTTCCCATAGGTGACGAGGTCGGCGTGAACCCCGAAATACTCCTGAACGCCGCCTCGCGCGAGGCGAAAGCCTAGAAACACTTCGTCGAAAATGAGCGCAATCCCTCGGCGGCTGCAAACCGCGCGCAAGCGTTGCAGCCATTGCGTGTAGGCGGCTTTGTCGTACTTCGCGCGACGATCGCTGGCCAACAGCGTCGAGTCGCTTGGGGGCGGCGCGTTGGGATGCATCGCTTGAAGCGGGTTGACCAGGACGCACGCGATGTCCCCGCGCGTTTCGAGTACCCGTAAGGTGAGCTCATCCATCTCTTTGAGCGTGTAGACCTCGTGGGAAGGCCTCGGATTTCCTGGCCCCGCTTGAACGCCGTCCCACCAGCCATGGTAGGCGCCGCAGAATCGCACCACGTGCGAACGCCCCGAATGGTAGCGCGCGAGCCGGACCGCCTGCATCACCGCCTCGGTTCCCGACATGTGAAACGAAACCTGATCGAGACCAGAGACATTCTTCAGGCGGCGAACGTTGTCTGCGATGACCGGGTGGTAGGGCCCGAGCGCCAGCCCAAGGGCGCTCGAGCGCTCGACCCCGCGCGCTAGACAGCGTTTGTAGAACTCGACTCCGAAGAGGTTGACCCCGTACGCCCCGCCAAGGTCATACGACCAGTTGCCATCGAGGTCCTTCACCCGCGCGCCGTCAGTCTCTTCGGCGACAGCACCCACCTTCAGGTGTCGCTGCACGTGGCTGCGAAACTGAAAGGGAACCCGGTAGGCGTTGACGAAAGCAAGATCCGAGATGTCAGGCTCGAGGCCTTCGGAAAGCGCGATGGTCTTTGGAGATCTGCTTCGGAACAGCGCGCTCAAGCGCGCGAACGCCGCCCGCCGCTGCTGCGCAACTTCGTCAGAGGCGCCGTCGCAGTTGTAGAACTGATCCTCGGTGTATTCGTACAGGGGCAGCCACCGCGAGGCACGCAAGGCGATTCTCGGGTGGCCGGTGAGCGAGCCGTGTTTGGCGCGCGAGAGCAGCAATCGCCGTTTTGCGCGACCGACGACATTGATGGCTTCGACCACTGCGAGCGCGGCTCGCCAGACTGAGTTTGGCTGACTAGTTGTGGGCGCGGCGATCATCTGCATCGATGAGGGTGGTACCGAGCTCGATGAGTTGACCGTCGAGTCGTGCATCGTCATGGGTTTCTTCCTCCTTGAGGCGCTGCAATCGGACTCGGTAAGCCGCGGAATCGAGAATCGCCATGAAGGGCTCATCGAGCCGATTGGCTTCGACGAACCGACGCGCTGCGTGCGCCATTTGCGCCCGCGTCAAGGGATTCATCAAAGCCAACATCGCGTCGTACAGACTTCGCACG
>JANOHG010000796.1:0-1708 GCA_031406375.1 Archangiaceae bacterium
GATCCGATCGCCGTCGAGCTCGCGAAGGAATGCGCAGCAGAGAACGCGCTCGAAGGCATCGACTTGTCGGGCAGGTCGCTGGAATCGATCAACGGCCAGTTCGATCTCGTGCTCGCCAACATCCTGGCCAACACGCTCATCGCCCTTGCCGCGCAGCTGTCAGCGAAGGTGAAGCAGCGGCTCGTGCTCGCCGGGGTGCTGGTGCCTCAGGCAGATGTAGTCACTGCCGCGTTCGTCGCCGAAGGCATGAAGCCGGTCGGTCGCACCATTCAAGGCGAGTGGATCAGACTCGACTTCGCGCGGCCGTGAAGCGACTTCATCTTCCGCAGGCAGCCGCGGGGTCGCTGCGCCTTGAAGGGCCGCGCTTTCACCATCTGATCCGCGTATTGCGCGTTCGCGCCGGTGAAGAACTCGAAGTGTTTGATGGACGCGGCACGCTGTTTTGCGCGCGGGTCGACGAGGTTGGCGCTGAAGCTGCCACCTTGACCCTCGCCACAGGCACGCCTCAGCCGGCTCCGCGCGAAATCACCATCGTCCAGGGGCTGCCCAAAGCAGAAAAGCTCGAATGGGTGCTTCAGAAGTGCACCGAGCTTGGAGCGGCCGCCTTCGCGCCGGTCTTCTGCGAACGCACCGTGGTGAAGCCGAGCGGACGAGAGCACGCCAAACTCGCGCGGTGGCAGCGAATCGTCGAGGAAGCCGCGCGACAATCGGGCCGCGCCGACGTGCCGACGGTGCATGCGCCCCAACCGTTGTTCGAAGCGGTGCGCGCGCTGTCTGGGGCGCTGGTCCTCGTGCTGGACGAAGAGGAGAACGCGTTGCCGCTGTCGGCAGCGGTCGCGCTGGCGCTGGGCACTTCGCAGCCTTTGGCGTTGGTGATTGGCCCCGAAGGGGGGTTGTCGCGCGGGGAAGTGTCCGGGCTTGGACAACTGGGCGCAGTGCCGGTGACACTGGGCCGACGCATCCTTCGAACTGAAACCGCAGCCCTGGCTGCCCTCGCCGTGCTGCTTCATCTACAAGGTGAGCTGGGCTAGTTTGGAGCTGCAAAAAAGTGACTGACGAAAAGAAGATACCCAACGTTCCTGCCGCGCCGCTGGACAACTCGGTTCCAACCGAGACACCGAAGCTGCTGCAGCAGGACTTGGGGCTTGATCGCCGCGCCGCGCGGCCAGCGCTCAGCGTCGAGCAACTGCAGAAACCCGAATACGCGCACACGGTCATCAAGGTCACGCCGCGCGACCCGAGCCTGATGAGAACCGAGTCCTTGCGGCTGCCGCCAGCGCGACCTCAGCCGCTTCGTCAGCCGCTCGCGTCGAGGCCACTGCAACCTTCTGTCGCCCCCGCGTCGGCAATGGGGCCAGGTGCCCGTGCTGCGGTGGGCCCTTCGGCGCAGACGGTGGTGAACCGCGCCCTGGTGTCGCCGGCCAGCGCGCCGACGACTGACCCGATGCAGCAACCCGACGTGCTGGCGGCGATTGAACGCAGCTCTGCGAAACCTCAGCTGTCGAATCTGGTCGGGCGGCTGGCGATTCCTCCGTCCGAGCCGATCGGCTCGCACACCTCCCCGGCGAAGGGCATTCGGCCCTTGGCAGAAAAGACGCTTCCCGCAACCGTCACAACGCTTTTTCGAGTATTAGCGTCTTTCATCAGTGTGGAACTTCCATGCCGCTTTGGACGCCAGCGATTTCAGCTTGTCGTGAATCACGGTTAC
>JANOHG010000820.1:0-1291 GCA_031406375.1 Archangiaceae bacterium
GATGACCTGAAGCACACCGGCCTGCGGAACCTGATTGCAGCGCTTACCTCGGGCCACTCGCGGGAAGATGCCTTGTACGAAGCGAGCGAACGGATAAAGCGGACGCTAGAAGAGTTGGCAGGCCAGAAATCCTTGCCTGGGGACGATCAGGCGCTGGAACAGTGGTTCGTGACGGTTTGTCGAAGACTCAAGTTGCGCGGGCTCGAGGAACAGCTGACCCGAATTGCGAGGGAATTGGTGCAGTCGGGTGGCTCTGGATCAGACTTGACGGATGAAGCACGAGAGCTGCTTTCGCAGCAGGCCCAGCTGCTGGCGCTCAAAAGGCAGATTCAGGCGCAAAAAACCTGATGTTCATTATTTGAACTTTTCGACCGTTGTGGAGTAACAGCCGCGGTTTCATATTTTGCAGACCTCTCCAGCGACCCATAGGCGGAACTAAGCACCATGCCCACCAAGAGCACCAAGGCGAGCAAGGCTCTCTCCAAGAAGGACAAGGAGCTGAAGAAAAAGAAGAAGGGCGCGGAGCGCGAAGAGAAGGCGCGGATGAAGGCGCAGACTGAGGCGCGCACCGCTGCAGACGCCAAAGCCTACTCGGACGCGCAGGAAGCGGCGGCGATCGCGCGCGAGAAGCTGAAGAAGATGGGCAAGGGCAAAGGCGAGGTCGACTCGACCGACATCGAGGAGCAGGCCGACGCGGCCGCTGCCGACGTCGACGTCAACCTCGACGCCGAGAAGGACGTGGTCGAAGAAGAGCCGATTGGCGACCGCAAAGAGGTGAAGGATCTGATCGAGGCGGGCCGCCAGAAAGGCTTCCTCACCTATGACGAAGTCAACGATGCGTTGCCCGCAGACGTCGTGTCGTCGGATCAGATCGACGACGTGATGAGCATGTTCGGCGACAACGACATCGAGATCGTCGACGCGCAGAAGGCGGCGCAGGCGACCGAGGTCAAGCCGACCGTTGCGGCAACCGATGAGGCCGAAGGCGAGAAAGCCAAAGAAGAGGAAGAAGACGAGAAGGAAGAAGAAGAGCCAGGTGGCAAGAGCAATGATCCCGTTCGGCTCTACCTGAGAAAGATGGGCTCGGTTTCGCTGTTGACCCGCGAAGGCGAAGTCGAGATCGCCAAACGAATCGAAGAAGGCGAGAAGGAAGTGATGCGCTCGCTGCTGGCGTGCAAGGTCGCGGTCAACGAGTTGATCGAAATCGGCACCAAGCTGAAGACCGGGAAGCTGCGCATTCGCGAGGTGGTGAAAGACGCACCTGAAGAGCCCGCGGCAGAAGGCGCCGTTC
>JANOHG010000211.1:0-6402 GCA_031406375.1 Archangiaceae bacterium
AACCGCCCGCCGAAGCCGGGTGAAAACACCAAAGAGTGGCAAAAGTCGCTCGAGACGGCGGAGACGACGGCCAAGTGAATTCCACCCTCGGATACGCGCTGGTGTTGGGTGGGCTGCTGTCGGCGGTGTTTGCGACAGTGGTCGGGCTCTGGAGCGGCCTCACCCGCCGAGAGAGCCTGCTGCCCTGGGTCCAGCGCGCAGTCTACGCGTTCTGTGCGTGCATGATCTTAAGCAACCTGGTGATGGTGTACGCGCTGCTCTCGCACGATTTTTCGGTGAAGTACGTCGCGCAGGTCGGTAGCCGCGCGACGCCGACCATCTTCACGATTGTCTCGCTGTGGAGCGCCCTCGAGGGAAGCATTCTCTTCTGGGGTGCGATCATGGGTGGGTACCTGTTCGCTTTCACCTTCACCTACCGCAAGGAACACGGCCGCTACATGCAGCTGTCGCTGGGCAGCATGGCGGCGGTGGCGACTTTCTTCGCGTTCTTGATCGCGGGGCCCGCCAACCCATGGACTGCAATTGCCAACCCGCTGCCCGATGGGCCGGGGCCCAACCCGCTGCTGCAGAATCACGTGCTGATGATCATCCACCCGCCGATGCTCTATCTGGGCTTCGTGGGAATGACGGTGCCCTTCGGAATTGCGGCGGGCGCGCTGCTTCGCGGAGAGCTGGGCGACTCGTGGCTGGTGCCGCTGCGCAAATGGATGCTGATTCCGTGGACCTTCCTCTCGGTGGGCATCATTCTTGGCAGTTGGTGGGCGTACGCGGTGCTTGGGTGGGGCGGGTATTGGGCGTGGGATCCCGTCGAGAACGCATCGTTTCTGCCCTGGCTCACTGCGACGGCGTTCATTCATTCGACAATGGTGCTCGAACGAAAGAAGTCGCTGAAGCTGTGGACGCTCGCGCTCGCGCTGGGGAGCTTCTGGCTGACCATCGTCGGCACGTTCATGACGCGCTCGGGGGTGTTCAACTCAGTTCATTCCTTCACCCAGTCGGACATCGGGCCGACGTTTCTCGTCTTCATCGCGGTCATCCTCCTCTTTTCCATCACCTTGCTGGCGGTTCGCGGCCCGCTGTTGATCGCCGAGACCGAGCTCGAGAGCGTCGCGTCGCGCGAGGGAATGATCCTCTTCAACAACCTCGTCTTCGTCTCGCTCACCTTCACCATCTTCCTCGGCACCGTATTTCCGCTGGTGAAGGAAGCGCTTCAGAACAAACGCATCAGCGTCGGTGAGCCGTACTTCAACACGATGGCGCTTCCTGGCGGCCTGCTGATCCTCTTTTTGATGGGCGTGGGGCCGGTGCTTCCGTGGGGTCGGGCCGACAACAAGACGGTGCTTCGCCAGTTCGTCATTCCTGCTGCGGTCTCGATGGTCGTCGTCGTCTTATGTCTGCTGTTCGGCTACCGAGGGTTCATGCCCTTGACGGCGTTCGGTCTGGGCGCGTTCGTCACCGTCATCACCCTGCGCGAGCTTCTGCTGCCGGCGAAAGAACGGATGAGCGCACAGAAGGAAGGTGCGTGGACGGCACTGGTTCGCAGCGCGAGCCGTTCGCGTCGTCGGTTTGGCGGCTACGTCGTTCACCTGGGAATCGTGGCGATCATCGTCGCGATCGCGGCCTCAAGCGCGTTCAAGATTCACAACACCGGCACGCTCAAGGTCGGGCAGATGCTCGAGATTGGAGGCCATCAGGTGCGTTTCGATGGGCTCGCCAGTGGCACCGAGCCACACCGCAGTTGGATTGGCGCGAACATCACCGTTCTCTACCCAGGAGGGCGCGAGTCGGTGCACCACGGCTTGAGCTCGCCGCGAATGAGCTTTTACGAGCGGCAAACCGACCCGGTCGGCTCGCCGGCGGTCGATGAGTCGCTGGCGAAGGATGTCTATGTTTCGCTGCTGTCGTTCGACAAGGCAGCGAACACCGCCAGCTTCAACGCCTGGATTTTTCCGCTGGTCGGGTGGATCTGGTACGCGATTCCTCTGCTCGTCTTGGGTTCGTTGATCGCGATGTGGCCTGCGCGAAAACGAGATGACGCGCTGACGGTCGCACCTGGCCCCGTCGTCCCCACTGGGGCCCCGTGAAACGTTGGATCATCGTCTCAATCGCGGTCGTCAGCGCCAGCGCGCTCGTCTACGTTTTTTACGCAGGCTTCGGCGCGAACCCACATGATGTGCCGTTCATGCTGGCGGGAAGCAAAGCGCCGCTGTTCACGATGAAGCGGCTCGACACGGGCGAGGAAGTTCACCTCAAGGACTACATTGGGCGTCCGATCGTGATCAACTTCTGGGCGACCTGGTGTGGGCCATGCAAATTGGAGCACCCTTCGCTCGAGTGGGGCTACCGCAAGTATGGAAGAGACGTCGTCTTCCTCGGGGTGGTCTTCGAGGACAGCGAAGAGAACACCAAGAAGTTCATCGCCGAAAATGGCGGCAGCTGGCCGCAACTGTTCGACCCGAAATCGACGGTGGCGGTGGATTATGGCGTGGCGGGAGTTCCTGAGACGTACTTCATCGACAAGCAGGGGACGATCGTCGGCAAGTATCCCTTTCCGATCGACCCACCGACCCTGGCAAAACGCATCGAGGAGATCCTCTAGTGCTGGCGTCGCTCGTCCTCGTGGTGTCGTTGGTGTCGGGCCAGGGGTATGCGCCAGCGCGGCCGGCGGTAGATCCCCTCGATCAGCAACGCGAACAACGCGTGATGCGCCTGGGGAAGAAGTTTCGCTGTGCGGTGTGCCAGGGGGTTGCGATCTCGGATTCGCCAGCGTCAATGGCCCGGGCGCAGCTGGACAAGGTGCGTGAATTGGTCGCGCAGGAACGCACCGACGAAGAGATCGAGACGTACTTCATCGCGCGCTATGGCGAATGGGTGCTGCTCGAGCCGAGGAAAGACGGGCTCAACGCGTTTTTGTGGTTGGGCCCGGTGATTCTGCTTGGCATCGGGATTTTGATCATCATCAGCCAGGTGAAGAAGAAGCCCGCTGCGAACGCGCCCGTTGAAGCGCCAGCGACCGACGACTTCCTTGCTCAGGTTCGCTCAGATTTGGACAAGCCATGAGTGCCCCCGCAACCAACTGGATGCCGGGAATCATCGCGCTTGGCGCGGCGCTGATCGCCGCGGTGACCTTTCTGCTGATTTCGCTGCGCAAGCACGCACCCGTGGCGCCGGCGGCGTCGGCCGAGGATCTCGAAACGCGCTACCAGACGCTGATTGGTCAGCTCAAAGAGCACGGCGCCAACCGGCACCTCCACACCCCGGAAGCCTGGGCGATAGAGCAGGCCCGGCTCGAGCAAGCAGCCGCCGCGGTGCTGCGTGAACGCGCTGGGGTGAAGCATGACGCGCTGAAGGCGCAGGCACGCGCAGAGAAGAAGCAGGCACGAACAAGGGCCACCGGGTTTTTCGCGAAGAATCCAATCATCGGCGGCGCGCTGTGGGGCGCCGGGGTCGTCGGGTTCTTCGTGCTGCTGGGAATCGTATTGTCGCAGGAATCGAAGGCGCGCCAAGACGGCCAGGAAATGACCGGCATGGAACCGGGCGGAACGAAGGGAAAGATGGAGGCAGCGCCACAGGAAGATGTCGGCTTGAGAACCGCGCTCAATCTGGCGAATCGTTCTCCCGACGACATTGACGCGCTCAGTGGCGCCGCGAAGGAATTGATCGCCCGGCAGATGTTCGAAGATGCCGTTCCGTTGGTTCAGCGCGCGACGTCGCTTGATCCCTACCATGTGCAGACGCGCACCCACCGCGCCGTGCTACGGGCGGTTGAAGGTCAGTCGATGACGGCGCTCGATGAACTTCAGCACGTTGCGGATACCTTCGAGGATGCGCACGAGGCAAGGCTCTTCGCGGGGATGCTCGCGCTGCAGGCGAATGATCGTGAGCGCGCGCTGGCGCAGTTCGAGCGCTATGTGATCGAGGCTCCCGTCGAAGAGCAGCCGCCGATGCTGTACAAAGGCATCGCGCAGCTGAAGCAAGAAGTCGCGCAGAAGCGGGCGCCGACGCCCTGATCAAGGAACGAGCGTCTGGCCAAGATCCGAGAACTCGAGCCGAGGGTTCGGATCTGTTGAGGTAATCACCCAGACGTCGACCGCCTCGTCATCATCCAGGTTCACCGCGCAGGCTATCAGCAGCTCAGCGTCTGCGTTCGGCTCGTTCTTCTGCGTCAAGACCGATGCGAGGTTCAAGGCGAGGCGGTCGCGCACGTTAGGCGGGAGCTGCTCGAAGGTCACATCGCGTTTACCGCCCCATCCTGCCGACGGGCCCAAGAAACAAGTACTGCTGCGGGGCGCGCTGTTGACGAACTCGACCAGCTCGCGCGGCGTCGTCGCCCAGTGGCCGCGCGCGCGTCGAAACTCGTGCTCTTTGGTCAGCAGAACCTTGAGCATGTACTTCGCTTCGTTCTGCTTCGACTTGTAGCGGTTCTTGAGAAACGTCGGAATCGCGACCGAAGCCATCATCGCAACCAGAAAAACGCTGGCGACCACGCCCACGCCCAACCCCACCATCAGCACCTTCGATTTTGGACGCACGCTTGACACTAGCGGTTGGGCCTCCTCTCCTCACGATAAGAAAATGGATCTGCTCCTACTGGTCGCACAGGTAGCCCTCATCGTTCTTTTGGTCGTGCTTCCGTTGTTCTCTGCCTATGACAAATGGCAGCAATGGCCACTTCAGAGAAAATTGATCGCGCTCGCGCTCGCACTGGGCATTGCCGTGGTCGCCTTCGGCCAGTACCAGCGCATCGTCCACCTCAGTGATCGCGACCTGCGTTCTGCCGTCGGCAACGTCGGCTTATTTCGCGGCGCCTGGTACGCGCGACGGGTCAGCTTCAGCCTGTGGGAATATTTCGGGTCGTTGATCGCCGGCACGATGCTGCTCGCCTTGAGCTTCGATGCCGCGCGGCGAAAGAAATGGCAGCAGACCGTAGGCTATGCGGCTGTCTTCGGTTTGATGATCGCAATGACCTTGTTGCTGAAGCTGCGCACCTGGTCGGGCGAGTAGCCACACAGTCTGAACGTCAATCCGTCAGTACCCCGGGATTCAGAATCCCCTGCGGATCCACGGCGCGGCGGGCGGCGGTCAACGCGCGCGCGAACGGCTCAGGGCGTTCAGCATCGTACCAGGGGCGATGGGTACGCCCGACCGCATGGTGGTGGGTAATCGTGCCGCCCCACCGCCCCAGCGCGTCACTCGCGGCGGCTTTGAGCTCGGCCCACTGTTCGAGCTCGGCGCCGCGGCGGGCCTTGCCGATGAAGGTGAAGTACGAAGCTGGCCCGTCGGGATACACGTGGGTGAAGCGGCAGGTGACGACACCGCTGCCGCAGACGCGGTTCAGCGCTGCCTGCATCGCCGCGCTGACTTCGCCGTAGAGCTTGGGGAACGCTTTCCACGTGCAGGCCGTCTCGAAGGTGTCTGCCACGACGCCGAGTTGAATCATCGCGTCCTGCAGGTAGGGACCTTCGAGAAACGCCGCGCGCCAGCTTTCTCCGGCGTCGCGTACCACTTTCCCCTTCGGACACGTCGCGCCGTGCGAGTGTGCGATTGAAACTGCGCGATCGACCCACGCGTCAAGCGGGTGATCCGCGGATTCGAAGGCGATTATCAGCACCGCCGAGCCATCAAACGAAACTCCGTGAACCAGCGCCTCGTTCGCGTCGAGCAGGCGGCAATTCGAGGGGTAAAGACCCGACTGCGCAATCTCTCGCGTCGCCGCGACCGCCGGTTCAAAGCCTTCGAAGTGCAGACTCGCGTGCGCGCGAAAGGTCGGGCGAGCCAACACCCGCATCCACGCCTCGGTGATGACTCCCAACGTTCCCTCGCTGCCGCAGACCCAGCGATTCGGATCCGGCCCTGCGCCGCTTTTTGGAAACGACTTGCTCTTCCAAAGACCTGCAGGGGGCCTTCGATGACTTGCACTCACAAGGCTTGATCGACCGCGAAGGCTTGCCCGCACTCACAGCCAAGGGTCGCCTTCGCGCGCTGGGCTGTTTGGGGACCAAGGATCTAAACAATGTTGAGTTAGACAAGCTAATCAAAATGTATCTTGTGCCGCGCGCTCTGGGGCTCACCCAGAAACTTTCGGGGCCCCAACGGGAGCGTTTCGCCAAAGTGGAAGGCCTTCGTTGTGAGATCATTCGGCAAGGCCTCTCTATCGATCTCCCCGCACCGCCCCCTCCGGACTACTTGCTAGCTGCGATGGCCTGGACGCTTCTTGCCCGCGGAAATCTCTCCTCGGCGATCCTTGATCAAGCCAGGGCGAGCACCCGAAGCATTGCCAAAAAGACCCTCATTGACGAGTTGGCCCTCTCAGCGGCGGGTAAACACACGTATCAAAAGGATCAGGGCATCCCCGCTTTGGCGGCCCACTTTGTCGGATCACCCGGAACGGACCATGCATCC
>JANOHG010000827.1:0-10828 GCA_031406375.1 Archangiaceae bacterium
GGTGCCTTGGCTCGGATCCATCTGATGGGATTCCGTCGAGCGATGAGTCGTCCGAAGGAGGCTCGGAAGACAAGCTGTACTCGTCCTCCGGACAAAGCGCTATCTGGGATCGCCACGTCCACTACTGTTTCCTACCTCCCGCCAGCGAATACACCGACGTTTGGAACAAGCGCAAAGTCGATTTCGCGCGGATCATGAATCAAACCTGGAACGCTGTCGGAGCCGTGCAACTCATTTCAGACGGAAATTGCCCGGCTAGCCCGGGGCGCTACGTCGTGACCATCAAGTACGACGGAACGGGCTACGACTGGAGCAGTGCGCAGGTAGGCATGAGATCTGCGATCAATACCAGCGGACCTGATGTCAAGATTGGGGTGGGCTTTTTGACTGGCAAGGTGAGTGGGCACGACGGAAATGTAACCCACGAAATGGGTCACATCCTGGGCTTCGACCACGAGAAGTATCGGACGGACAGTTGCAACGAGAATGCCGTCGTCAAGGACGATGAACCTGGCGCCATCTACTGGACCAGCAACGACCCCCGTTCGATCATGAACTTCAGCTATTGCAGCACCTCGAATGGGCTGACCGAGAAGGACAAGAGCGGGCTACGGAAGGCCTATGCGCACTTAATTACAGGACAGCCGCCGACTGACCAATGTCCGGATGATCCCAACAAGACCACCCCAGGGACCTGCGGCTGCGGCAAGGCGGAGGGAACCTGCAGCAGCACGCCCACTCTCACGACCGCAAAGGCGGCGTTCTTAGTAAGTGAGCCCATCGTGGTGAACTTTGCGAATCTTTCCGGCGCTGCTGCAGACTGGATCGGGATCTACGCGATAGGAAGCGCGAACACCGCATACCTGCAGTACCTGTACACAGGCGGCAAGACGAGCGGCAGTCTGAGCTTCAACGCTCGCGTCGCTGGTGACTACGAGGCGCGGCTATTCCTCAACGACAGCTACACCCTCGCGACTAAGGCATCCTTCCGCGTTGGAAGCGGGGACGAGTGCCCGAACGATGCGGCGAAGACCTCGCCAGGCATCTGTGGATGTGGCGTATCGGACGCGGACGGCGACGGCGACGGCACGGCCAACTGCAAGGACGGGTGCGCAACGGATCGCAATAAGATCGCGCCAGGCACGTGCGGTTGCGGTGTGCCCGAGGGAACCTGTAGCGGCCCCTCGGTCAAGGCGACAAAGGCGACGTTCTCAGCAGGTGAGCCCATCGTCGTGACCTACGCCAATCTTCCTGGCGGCGCTAAGGACTGGATCGGCATCTACGTGTCAGGCAGTGGAAACACCTCGTACCTGCAGTACTTCTACACGGGCGGCAAGGCGAGCGGCAGCATGAGCTTCAGTGCTCGCGCCGCTGGCAATTATGAGGTGCGGTTGTTCTTCAACGACACCTACAACCTTGCAGCGAAGGCTGCTTTTGCCGTGAGCCCCTGAGAAGGGCTGCCATCGGTTCGTGCTGCATCCGCCGCGATCGCTGAAAACCACGTGCGTGCTTAGAGCCCGAGGTTCTTCAGGCGATTTGCTTGCGTGCGGTAGACGGAGATCGGGCTGGACCTGAACAGGCCGCGCAGGCTCATTACCTGGTTCACCTCGTCCATGTGGTTCCAGTTGTAATCGTCGCGGATCACCTGGCCCCAGTGTGAGGAGCAGCGGGAGACGAGCCCGTCATTCGACTCGGAACCGAAGAAGACCGCTCGCCACTGCCGGAACCCCTCGATGTTCCCGGACGTTGAGGAAGATCGAAGCGGGGACTGGGGCGCGCGGGGGTGGTGAAGGTAGGCGGCACGAGGCGAGTAGCCGGGGAAGGTTGGCGGCTGGAAGTCGGTTCGGGCAGGCCAGCAGCGAGTCGGGCGCAGGGGTGAGACCTGCGAGGTGGTCGCCGGTGAAGCCGTCGTCAGCTCGACGCACTGCGAAGAAAGTGCCATCCACGTACAGGTACTTGAACTTCCTGCCTGTCAGTGGCCTTGAGAGAAACGCCTTGGCGGCAGGGACGATTGCTCCGGCTTCCGCCGCTGAAGTCCTGGCCTCCCCCGTCCATTCGCCTTCGAGCTGGCGCACGCGAAGGTGCCAGCGCCGCTGTCGAGGAGCGGCCACCCGCCTCAACGCCCCAATCGTCCCGTCCCGCGGTGCGACACGGATGCTTAAGCCTCACGCCCGAAGCCTTCAGCGAGCCCTCGACTTCGAGGCATGCAGGGCTGATGATTCGGGCGTCGGAAGGAGGAGGCGTCGTGCGCGGTCGCCTTCCCTCGCGCAAAGTCGCCGAGCCCGGCGCCCACCCTTGGTCTACGGATTCGGCGACTACTCTCGCGTCAGCACAGCCAGGAATCGCAAAACCGAAATTGGACGCAGGTCATGGTCTGGCAGGGCAAAGACGCTCGGCCGTTGAGCTTTGAAATCTCGGTCGGCCAGCCAGCGGAGCCAGTCGTAGAGCTTCCCTCGTCCTCGCCCACCACCAGTCGGTTTGGCGGCAAGAAGCTCGAAGACGCGGCGTGCGCGAAGGCGTCTGACCCTGCTCAGAAAGAGCTCGAGGAGGGCAAGAAGCTGGTCAAGAGCAAGCAATTCCACCAGGCGCTCGAGCGCTACCATCAGGCGCTGGCGATCGATCCCACGGCTGCCACCGTCTGGCTGGCGATCGGAACCGTCAACGCCAGGCTGAACCAGCCAGAGGCGGCCGCCTCCGCTTACGAGACGTATCTGCTCTCGTGTCCGAACGGGGAATCGGCGTCCCGGGTGCAGAGGATCCTCGATCAGCTTGCCGCCATGCGACGTTGAGGATCATTCCCAGACGTCCGAGCCTCAGTCGCATTTCTGATCGTAGGTGAAGTCGAGCCTGACCTTGCCCAGATGCGCGAACAAGTCGACCTGACCCGGGTAGCAGACGGCCCCGCTCACGCGACCCACCTTGAACAACATCAGCGAAAGGTCCGCGGGGAGAAATTCGTAAGTCAGCCCGGGATGCCCGGTGACCTCCACTTGCGCGTCGGGAGTCGACGTCCGCACCCGGCCCGCACCACCCAACACAAGCGTGCCATCGAGCGTCGTCCAGACGACGATCAGGTGCGGCGAGGAAAGCGCCGACGACTGCGGGATGACGTCGCCCACCCGGTCCTGATCGGCGTCGTCACACACCGGGTCGCACGACCATTTGCCCAGCTTGCGCACGCTGCCAGCCACCACTTCCTCGATCGCGACGACGCGCAGCTTCAAGGTCCGCTCGACCGTGCCTGATCGGGCGCGAATGGTCACCACGCCTGGGCTCAATGCGCGTGCGGTGAACTCGCCGGGGGTGGGGGTGAGCTCGACAATGCCGGCGGGCTCGGCGGTCAGCGCGATCTTGCCGTTGAGCGAACCGCCTTTGCCTGACGGGCTCACCTTCCAGGAGAAGGTCGACCCGACGAAGATCGCATTCGGCCCAGGGCAGGCCCAGCCGCGGGCACACGTCAGCTCGATGCCCTCGACTTCAGAAAAGAACACGGTGCGGGAATCCGTGAGCGCCTTGCCATCAGCGAGGCGGACCGTGACGTTCACGTTGCAAGCGCCCGCGGTCGGGCGGGTGACGTCGACGCCGACGCCGGCGCCGGCAATGGCGACCATGCAGCCGTCGGCCTTGGCCTCGGTGATCGCTTCGATCGGCGACAGCCGGTCGTTGTAGTGACACTGCTCGTATGTGCCGCCAAACAACCAATTCGGGTACGTGGCGCAGTCGTAGTTCCCTTCTTCGCCCCGATAGACATCCAATCTGACCGGATCGCCGGCTGCCGTGACGGGATATGCCCTGAAGCTCAGGACCTTGAGCGTTCCGTTGTTGTGGTTCTGGTACTCGTTACGGGGGTTGGTTCCGATGCAGCCAGCGGCGAGCAGAGGGATCAGCAGGATGAGCTTGTTCATGCAGACCGACTGAGCAAGCGCCGGACCATCCGCGCTGCCCGGGCGGCACACCCAGCCGATGTGCAGGCCGATGCACAGTTGCGCACCCTGCGGGTCACTTCCACTGCCGGACGATCCGGCGCGCGTCTTCACCGCTGCAGAGCGTCGGCGCCTTTGCCTTCCCACGGGTGCTGAGCCGGGTCCGAAGAGCCCCGAATAGAGGGACGTTTCCAACGATGTCGTGCCAATGCTGGCGTGCCGCCCGCGCGTGGAAATCGCTATGGCGACGACCTGGAGGCGGCGCAGCTTGGCTTTGACCTCTTCTTCGACCCTCGCGCCTTGTCGCAACCAGGTTCCAACGTCAGCTGTGCGCGCTGCCATTCGCCCGAGCGCGCGTTTTCCGACAAGCAGCCGTTGTCGTTCGGACTCAAGCCCACCCGGCGCAACGCGCTGCCCTTGGTCAACGCGGCTCGCAATCATCCCCACTTCTGGGACGGGCGGGTGGATTCGCTTTGGTCGCAATCGCTGGCCACCATCGAGAACGAAGTGGAGCTGAACGGCACCCGGCTCGGGGTGGCGCACTTCATCGCGGCCAATTACCGCGCCACCTACGAGAGAGTCTTTGGTACCTTGCCCGACTTTTCGGCGGCGTCTCGGTTTCCGCCGCAAGGTAAGCCCAGTGGCGCTGCGTGGCTGCCGATGGCTGCGGCAGACCAACACCTCGTGAACCAGGTATTCGTCAATGTCGGAAAGTCGATTGAAGCGTACTTGCGAAAGATTGCCAGTGGGCGATCTGCGGTTGATCGCTTCATCGCTGGCACGGGAGACATCTCTGTGGGTGCGCGCGAAGGAATGCGTGTGTTTACCCGCGTCGGATGTCTAACCTGTCACAATGGCCCTAATTATTCGGACGGGCAGTTTCACGACGTCGACGTGCCTGCTCCTCCATTCTTGTCGACCACGGACGGCGATCCAGGTCAGTCAGAAGGGCTCCAGCGCCTGGTGGCTTCCGAGTTCAACGGGCTGAGCGTCTGGTACGACCGACCGGTGGGTGAGAGTCGTCGTCTGGAAGTCGCTGAGGGCTCGAAGGCAGGCGGGTTCCTCACTCCCAGCTTGCGCAGCATCGGCACGACCGGGCCCTATGGCCACAACGGAGCGCTGTTCACGCTGGATGAGGCGGTTCGGTTCTTTGTCGCGGGAGGTGGGCCCCGCCATCTGGCTGCGGCGCTAGTGAAACACACCTTGAGTGAGCCCGAGCTCAAGTCGCTGGTCGAGTTTCTTCACGCGCTGCATGGAGATCGAGCGCCGCTGCCGTGGTCCTTTTGGCCGAGCACGCCGAAGCCGAGCGCGAATCCCGGCGAAGCAGGTCCTTAAGCACCTTCGACTATGCGGTGGTGCGCGGAAACAGCTTCATTCCAACCAGGTACAGCGCAGCAGCAATGAAGAAGCCGTTGAACCATGCATAGACGTAAATCTGATCGAAGAAGTCCTCAGGCCCTTTCAAGACATGCGCGCTCTTGAGGAACCCGGGAACGTTCGGGAGGATGCCGACTGCCAGCGCCCCCATCGCAACCCAATTCACCCCGGCATAGCGGCCGCGCGTTCGGTACAGGTCCGGCACGTCGAGCTCGGTGCGGCGCAGCAGCCAGTAGTCGGCGATCATGATGCCTGCAATTGGCCCGAGCAGCGCCGAGTAACCCACCAACCAGCTAAAAATGTACGTATCAGCGCTCGCAAGCAGCTTCCACGGCATCATCGCGATGCCCACCAGCCCGGTAATCAGCCCTCCGGTCTTGAACGAGATCAGCCGCGGCGCGAGGTTCGCGAAGTCGTTGGCAGGGCTGACGACGTTCGCTGCGATGTTCACCGAGAGCGTCGCGATTCCCACGCCCACCAGCGATGCGATCGCGACCACCAGCCGAGTCGCGTCAGAGGCGATCAGCGGCGCATCCAGGCCGGCCGGTGCGGCGCTCGAGGTGAGCTGCGAAAGGAGAAAGACGGGATCCCACAGCTTCGCCACCGGCACGTCTTTCAAGATGGCTTGGGTCGCGCTGGTAATCACCACCCCCATCGCCGAGAAGGCGATCATCGTCGTTGGGAGCCCCAGCGTCTGGCCGATCATCTGCTCGCGCTGACCGCGGCCATACCGGGTGAAGTCGGGGATGTTGAGCGACAGCGTTGCCCAGAATCCAATCATGCCGGTGAGCGAGGGAACAAAGACCTTCCAGAACGCTCCCACCGTTTCGAACTTCGACGGCTGCGAGAGCATCGCGCCGATTCCTCCCGCGCGATTGACCGCCCACGCGAGCAGTACCGCGGCCATCACCATCACCAACGGCGCTGCCCAGTTCTCGAACACCCGCACCGCGTTCATTCCGCGGTAAATGATTGCGATGTTGAGCGCCCAGAAGACCGCGAAGGTGATCGCACTCGGAATGCTCAAGCCCAGCACCGAGGTGCCAACGCTGATCAGCCCAAATCCGGGCCAGATCGCTTCGATGAATGTCCTGAGCGCCTCACCGCCGATGAAGGTCTGAATCCCGAACCAGCCACACGCGACGATTGCGCGCAGCACCGCCGGGACGTTGGCACCAACGGTTCCGAACGACGAGCGCGCGAGCACCGGAAACGGCACGCCGAACTTGGTGCCCGGGTGAGCGTTGAGCAAGATCGGCACCAGCACAATCAGGTTGCCCAAGCCGATCGTCAGCAAAGCCTGCCACCCGTTCATCCCCACCGCGACCAGACCCCCCGCGAGCATGTACGTGGGTATGCAGTGGGCCATTGAGACCCACAGCGCAGCGAAGTTGTAGGTCGTCCAGGTGCGGCGCGCCTTCGGAACAGGCGCCAAGTCGCCGTTGAACAGCGGGCTGGTGGCGATGTCTGGAGGAAGCTCCGCGAGCGCTTCCCTCGTCAAATCGGCATCGTGCATGCGGGGGCCTTATCTCGGCACCGGCCCGAGGTCCAAGACTCGCGCTTGATTCGTTCCGATGGCGGCGATCATGATTCAGATGTATGTGATTGAGCCGGCGGAACCCCTGCGACCCTTAGGGCCTGAGATCGGATTACCCGACCGTTCTCGCAGCCGATGCATCGTCGCCACCTTCGTTCCGCTCCCTGCGGTTTACCCAGCAGTAGACCTCGGTCGCGCGCCTCGCTGGCGTCGTGCCTCTGCTGCGATCTTAAGGCCGGGTAATCCGAACGCAGGCCCTTAAGTCAAGGCGGTCGCCGACGTGCAGTTCGTGCTGGACGGCGGGCCATCGAGGAAGTCGTCTGAGCAAAAGGGTGCCGAGGGCAAGGCAGAAAGTTTTGCCGTCCATCAGCCCTGTCACTCAAAGTCCAGGCTCTTCGTCGACCCGGCCGGCAAGAAACAGGTGACTGGAAAGTGCCTGAAGGGCGCACGAATCAGCGTGTTGCTTTGACTTCCGTGATCGCATCAGAGAGAAACCAAACTCTCTTCCGGAGGTCAATGGTGCTTCGTACCGTCCTCGCTGTGTGCCTCATTCTTTTGATCGGCTGCAAGAAAGAGCCCGCCAGCGCTCCTCCGCCCGCGCCGAAAGTCGTGGTCGCTTTGCCTGTCGCGAAGCCGGCCGAGCCCGAACCGCCAGGCAACCCAGGATGCCCTGACAAGCCTGAAGTTCGCTTCTATCTTTGGGCCTGGAACGCTCAGATGGGGCTGATTCACGCGACGGGCGGGAAGCAGGCGGTTCCAGACAGCTTGATGTGCAAGCGCGGAGTCAATCTGAAGCTTGTCCGCGAAGACAGCACCGACGTGATGGCGGCATCGATGCTCGCGTTCGCCGAGGCGCAAAAGAAAGGAGAGGCCAACCCGGCTGAGGGTGCCCACTTCATTGGCATCATGGGTGATGGCGCTGCGATGTTCCTCAAGGGGCTCAACGACCGACTCAAGGTGTTGGGGCCAGAGTACGTCGCGGCAATAGTCGGGTCGGCAGGGTACAGCAGAGGCGAAGACAAGTTCATGGGGCCCGCCGGGTGGAAGGCGGATCCCAAAAGCGCGCGAGGTGGCCTGGTTGCGGGCGTGCTGCGCGACGGTGACTGGAACATCGCGATGAAGTGGTTGGGGGACAACGGGATTCCCAACAATCCGGATGAGACGCTCTATGACCCCGAAGCGCTCAATTGGGTCGCGGCGTCCGACTACATCGATGCTGCTCAAAAGTACGTCAGCGGGTACTGCACAGAATTGAAGAACGTTAAGTCAGGTCAGCCCGAGAAGAAATGCGTCAACGCGGTGGTGACCTGGACTCCAGGCGACGTCACCGTGGCAAGCAAGAAGGGTGGGTTGGTCAACATCGCGTCGACCCGCGAGTACGCAACCCAAATGCCGCATGTCATCATTGGCAATAAGAAGTGGATGGCTGCAAACCGCGCGCTGGTCACGTCAATGTTGGCGGCTGCGTTCGAGGGCGCTGAGCGGGTGAAGGGCAGCGAAGAGGCATTGCGAAGGGCGGCAGATCAAAGCGCGCTGGTCTACCGCGAGCAGGATGGCAATTATTGGTACAAATACTTTCGCGTCCAAAACGAAAAAGATGTTCTGGGCGGGTCGGTTGAGCTGGGCGGCTCGGCGGTGAACAACCTCGCTGACAATCAGCACCTCTTTGGATTGAAGCCGGGTACCAAGAACCTTTTTGCGGTGACCTACACGGCCTTTGGGGACGTCGTGAAGAGCCAGTACCCTTTGCTTCTTCCCGCCTTTTATCCAGCAGAAGAGGTGTTTGACAGAACGTATCTTGATGAGGTTGCCAAGCTCGTCATCGAGGGTCCTGCCAAGTGAGGCTGACTCCTTTTTCAAAGATTTTTCTCGCTGTGGTCATTCTGGGAACACTCGCATTTGTGTTCACCCAACGATTCGGCGGTCTGTCGAAACTTGCTCCCCCTGCAGTGAGGGTTGGCTCGAATGTTCCGCCCAAGGTTGAGCTGCCTGATCAGCCGCTGCCTTCGGCGGTCGATGAAGCCGCGGGTTGTTCGAATCTACCCGAGGTGCGTTTCTACCATTGGGCTTGGAACGCGCAGATGGGGTTGATGCTCGCCACCGGTGGAAAGCAAGCGACCGAAGGCAGCTTGATGTGCAAGCAGGGCGTTAACCTGAAGCTCATTCGAGAAGACGTTTCTGACACGATGGCAAGTCTGCTGGTGACCTTCGCCGAACGACTCAAGAAGGGTGAGAAGAACCCAGCAGAAGGTGCCCACTTCATCGGGATCATGGGCGACGGCTCTGCCGCGTTCCTCAAAGGCGTGAACGACAAGCTCGCCAAGCTGGGGCCAGACTACACGGCGATGGTGGTTGGCTCGGCTGGGTACAGTCGAGGTGAAGACAAGTTCATGGGCCCGCCGGCGTGGAAGCAGAACCCGCAGGCAGCGCGGGGCGGCGTGGTAGCGGGCTATTTACGCGATGGAGACTGGAACATCGCGCTCAAGTGGCTGGGCGATAATCGGATTCCGAACAACCCCGACGAAACGACCTATGACCCAGACGCTCTCAATTGGGTCAACGCAACCGACTACATCGATGCGGCTCAAAAGTATGTCAGCGGCTATTGCGCCGAGACGAAGCACGTCAAGACCGGCGCGATGGAGAAACACTGTGTCGATGGGGTAGTGACGTGGACGCCGGGCGATGTCACCGTCGCCGAGAAGAAGGGTGGCCTGGTCAGCATCGTTTCGACCCGCGAGTACAGGTCTCAGATGCCCCACGTCATCATCGGCAGCAAGAAGTGGATGGCGGAGAATCGGCCGTTGGTTCTCGGGATGTTGGCCGCGCTGTTTGAAGCCGCCGATCAGGTGAAGCGCGACGATGATGCGCTGCGAAAGGCGGCAGGGATCAGCGCGCTTGTCTACGGAGAGAAGGATGCCGAGTATTGGTACAAATACTTTCGGGTGCAGAACCAGCGCGACGCCAAGGGCTTGATGGTCGAGCTGGGTGGGTCGGCGGTCAGCAATCTCGAAGACAATCTGCAGTTGTTTGGATTGCAGCCGGGGTCGACCAATCTGTTCGCCGCGACCTACACGCTGTTTGGCAACATTGTGAAGTCGCAGTACCCGGAAGTGCTTCCTTCATTTGACCCGGTTGCGATGATCCTCGACCCGTCTTTCGTGGTTGAGCTGTCGAAGAAGGCGGGCCCGAAAGGAGCGAGCGCCGACCTGCCGAGTTTCCACAAGGAAGAGAAGCTTCAGAAATTGGTGAGCCGTCGTTCGTGGGAAATTCAGTTCGCAACGGGCAGCGCCAAGTTCAGCCCGACCTCCACTCAGACACTCGAACAGCTTTTCGCCGAGCTGGTAATCGCGGGTGGAACCTTGGTTGAGATTCATGGGCATACCGACGGCCAGGGAGGCCCAGACGCCAACCAGAAGCTCTCGGAAGAGCGCGCTTTTGCGATGAAAGAGTGGCTCGAGTCACGGTCGGCGACCAATTTTCCCGACGGTCGGGTGCGCGTGTTCGCTCATGGAATGTCGCAGCCGATTGCGCCCAACACCAATGAAGAGGGACGTGCGAAGAACCGCCGGGTTGAGATTGTTCTGGGCACTTCGGACTTCTAGAGACAAGCGATGAGGCGCGCGCTGGCAAACGCACTGCTTCCCAATCGGCTGGTTGCGCCTTCGTTCGCGTTAGCGATTGCGTTCGCCTGGGTCCTTGCGGCGACGCTCGCGTGGTTCAACTCACCCTGGGAGACTTTGCCCAACCCGAGTGAAGTGTGGGTCGCACTTGGGTCGCTTTGGTGGCACTTGGGCTTGGGTCCTGAGTTGGCAACGACGATGAAGCTGATTCTTCACGCCGTGCTGCTCACCGTCGTTGTCTCGATGTTGCTTTCCTATGCGACTGTCATTGCTGCGTTGAGGCCTGCAGTGGTGGCGGTCTCGAAGTTGCGTTTCTTAGGCTTGACCGGGTTGGTATTCCCTTTCACGCTGCTGACGGGCGGTGGCGC
>JANOHG010000833.1:0-2955 GCA_031406375.1 Archangiaceae bacterium
TGCTGTCGCACACTTCGAGCAGCGCTTCTGAATGCCCACCCGGTGCTCGGCTATTCGCTGCGGGTGGACAAGGAAGTTTATTGGCACCCGAAGAACCCGATGCGACCGCTTCTCGGCAAGGCCGGGACGTCGGGCAAGTACTCGATCGAGATCCACCGCTGGACGGTGCTGAGCAAAGAAGGCCCGGCGAAGACGCCGCGTGAGTGGCCGTTGCGGGTGCTGCGCTTCAAGGCCGGCAAGGTCGACACCGGGTGGAAAGTGTTGCCCGCGTCCGACTGGAACGCAGAATAGCGGCGGCTCAAGTCTTCAGCATCCATCCGATCATCTTGTAGAGCAGTCGCGCGGCGACGTTGGCGTCCCATTCGCCTTCTGGACCTGGCGTCACTTCGTTGAGATCGAAGCCGACGATCTTCTTCCGAGATCGGGCGATTCCTTCGAGCAGCCCCATCACCTCGTGAAACGAAAGCCCGCCGGGCACCGGTGTTCCGGTGTGCGGGCACAGCGTGGGATCCAACCCATCGATGTCGAACGAAAGGTAGACGTTCTGTGGCAGCACGCAGACGACGTTGTCGACCATCTCGCGCCACGCCATTCCACCCAGCTTCGAACGGGCGAGGTTGGCGTCGAAGAACGTTTCGATCCTTCCGTCGCTGGCTTCGATCATGTCGAACTCGGCTTCCGAAAAGTCTCGAATCCCCACCTGCACCACCTTCGACACCTGAGGAATTTTCTTCACCACGTTGAACATGATCGACGCGTGCGACCAGGTGAAGCCCTCATAGGCGTCGCGAAGATCAGCGTGCGCGTCGAGGTGAAGAATGCCCATGTCGGGGTACTTTTCGGAGTGGGCTTTGATGCAGCCAAACGGCGTCGAGTGATCTCCGCCGACGAGTCCAACGCGCTTGCCCGCGGCCAGCAGCCGTTTGGTCGTGTCGTAGACCCAGGTGTTCATCAGATCACAGCGCTCGTTCACCTGCCGAAGCGCCGCGCCGTGGTCACCCCGACCGCCATCCGCGATGATCGGCGCCGCCATTGCCTTCGCCTCGTTGTTCCACCGCCGAATCTCGTCGGATTCGTCGAGCATCGCGATGCCCGCTTCGTAGGGGCGGCCGGTATCGAGGTCAAACAGGTCGACCTGCCGGCTCGCGCGCAGCACGGCGCGAGGCCCATCGGCGGTGCCCCCGCCGTAGCTGGTGGTGGCCTCGAACGGCACGGGGATTAACACCACCTGCGCGTCGTCCGGTGTGTTCGGAAGCCCAAAGATTCCGGAATCGTGCGGCGCTGCGTTGTCAGGTTCGAAGGAAGCCATGGCCACGCATCTATCGCGTCACGACCGTTTTTTGCGAACGTCTCGTTTTATTGTCATCGCCAAGGCTTAGGGCCGCGACGTCTTTAAACTACCAAACCCGAAGGGCCCGGCTCTCATTGGATTCCGTCGAAGGTCGCGACGCTGTCGTTGTTGAGCCCCGCGCCGTTGGCCTCGTCGGTGTCGAGGTGCATGTCGAGCGCATACTGTTCATTCACGCGAACCAGCACGTCGCCGAAGATCGTCTCTCGCTCGCCTTCCACCCGCACCCGAATCACCGATTTGTCTTCCACGCCCAGGCGCTGCGCGTCGCTGGGGTGCATGTGCACATGTCGCTGCGCGAGAATGACCCCGTGTTCCAGCACGACGCTGCCCTTGGGCCCGCGCAAGGTCAGGCCTGGCGTGCCGTTCAGCTTGCCTGACTCACGCAGCGGCGGGTTCACGCCCAATGCGATCGCGTCGGTGCGCGCGAGCTCGACCTGGGTCTCTTTGCGCAGCGGGTTGATGATCGCCACCCGCTGCACCTCGCCCTTCGGCCCGATGAGATCGACCGTCTCGCGGCAAACGAACTGGCCCGGCTGAGACACCGCCCTGCGCTCGGTCAATTGATAGCCTTCGCCAAACAACGCGTCGCAATGCGCGCGGGTGAGGTGAATGTGCCTCACGCTGACGCCGACTGGAATCGAGTGGCCGCCGACCCGCCTGCGCGCAGCGGTCGGGCCGGAAGTCACCCGTGCGACTTCGCGCGCGATCATCTTCTCTTCGTCGGTTGCGACGACCAGCACGCGGGTGGGGGCGCGCGCAGTTGCGATGTCGACGACGCCTCCGTGGTCGCGTGCGTTGCAAGTCGAGTTTTTTTCGGCGTCGAGTACCACTCCCATGTAGACGAGCGCGTCACACACCGCGGCGCGCACCTTGATCGCGTTCTCGCCGATGCCGCCGGTGAAGACGATCGCGTCAGGCCCGCCCAGCACCGCCGCGTAGGCCCCGATGTACTTCTTTAGGCGGTGCACGAACATTTCGATCGCGAGCCGCGCGCGGGCGTTGCCCCCTTCGGCGGCCTTCTCGACATCACGAAAGTCGGCCGAGATGCCTGAGACGCCCAGCAGCCCCGACTTGCGATTGAGGGTGTCGTCGACAGTGTCCGGGCTCATTCCTTGTCGGCCGAGCACGATCGCCAGCGCGGGGTCGACGTCCCCCGAGCGCGTTCCCATCACCAGGCCTTCGAGCGGAGTCATCCCCATCGAAGTGTCTACCGACTTGCCACCGTCGATCGCGCACACCGACGCCCCGCCGCCGAGGTGACAGGTGACCAGCTTCAGCCGCGACAAGTCGGTCTTGAGGAACTCGGAAGCACTCTGCGCCATGAACTGGTGGCTGGGGCCGTGGAAGCCGTAGCGGCGCACGCCGCGCTCCAGGTACAGCTCATACGGCACCGCGTAGATGAAGGAGTGCGGCGGCAGCTCGCCATGGAAGGCCGTGTCGAACACCGCCACGTGGGTGGCCTTGGGCAGCGCCGCCTCCGCCGCCTCGATGCCCGCCAGGTTCGCCGGGTTGTGGATCGGCGCGAACTGCGCGCACTTGGAGATGATCTCCTTCACCTCGGGGGTGATGACGCACGGGCGCACCAGCTTCTCACCGCCGTGCAC
>JANOHG010000865.1:0-1372 GCA_031406375.1 Archangiaceae bacterium
TGGTGAGCAGCAGGTCGAGCAGCAGATGCGGCAGCGGCACGATCATCATGCCGACAATCCCCACCATGACGCAGGCGAGGACGATGTCGGAGTACTTGTTGATGAACGAGTTCTTCTTAGAAGCCATCGGGCGGCGGCAGCTTATCCCCAGCTCGCACTGGTCAGGTTGATTGATCCGCGAGGCGACGGCCGATACTTCGTGAAACTCAGCCTTCGCGTTCCGACACGAGAAACCCTATGAAATTGGCGGGTTGGCGTTGTTTCTTAGAAAGTGCGAGCCCCAACGCAACTCCCTTAGCCCTCGACCGATAACTGCTACAGTTGTTCGCGGGCATACACCCCACTCACTCGCAGTAACCCGGAGCGAATCCATGAGCTTTAACATTTCGAAAATGCTTCCCAAGGCCTTCCCTGCTCTCTCAAACATCGGCAGCTCGCTTCTCAAGCAAGTTTCCCCGAAGACGCTTGACGCGCTCAAGAGCGTTGTTGGCGACGCGATCAGCAAGGCGCTCACCAGCGCGTTCGACGGCCTCAAGAAACAGGGCGCCAGCGGTGCCTCGCAAGCCAATATTCCCAGCCCCTTGACCGCGTTGGCGAAGTTCGCGCCTCCAGGATTCGACATCCAAAGCCTGCTTTCGGGTGGCGGGCTTGATAAGATACTGAAGGAGTTCGCAGCCAACCGCCCGGTTCCAGGCGCTCCTGCGGCTGCCACGGTTTCTCCTCCTGCGGTCGGTAGCGCTGATCGTACTTCCGACGTGAAGATGTCGGGCAAGTTTGTTCAAGGCATGCAAATTCCCCTTAAGCCGGACATGAAGAACTTCGACCTGACGAAAAACGAAGACATGGCGGTATTCCAGCAACAGATGCAGACGTACAAGGAGATGATGGATGCGATCAACAACATCTGCAAGAATCACAGCAGCATAAGGGATTCGCTCATCCAAAACTTTAAGTAACGGCTGTCGAGGTTCTTCCTCGACGCAATTCCACACGTGACTTATAAGGCGCAGGTGCTCCGTCTTGGAGCACCTGCTTTGTTTTAGAAGGAGCGCGCACGACGTGTCTAAAACCAACAAAAGTCAGACTGACGACGGCAATGAGCCTGCGGTTGTCCTATCGCTCGATGACAAGTCCAAGAGTGGGGTGACTGCCGAGTGGCAGAAACTGCTCTACACACCAGAACGCCTTCAGTTGTTGGCTGACGGTAAGATCACGCAACAGGAGTTCCATGCGCACACTGGACCCGAGATGCTCGCAATCGCGCTCATGGGCTTCCAAATGTATGAACAGGGCAAGCTCAAGGACGCAAAAACGATTTTCATGGGGCTTTGCACGCTCGACCCACAAGAAAGCTATTATCGCACGGCGATCG
>JANOHG010000880.1:0-3358 GCA_031406375.1 Archangiaceae bacterium
CGATGCGGGCGCCGACGCGATGGGAAGCGATGCGACGCTCTTCTCGATGCCCGCGCGCAGGTTCGACGGCGACCAGCGGCCGACCGCTCAACACGGCGCGCCCGAGTCAGAGGTGATGACCGAGCAGGTTCGGTCGAGTCACAGCAAGCCGCTGCCAGCCAACTACGGAGTTCCCGTCGAAGACGAGCGTGTGGGCAACGCGACGATGATGATGCCGGCCAGACCCGTGCCGGCGGATGTTGCGACGGGGCCGACGGGCCGTGCTGCAGTGCCTGCGGCCAGGCGCAGCCGTTCGATGGCGGTGCTGCCGACGATTTCATCGAAGCCGACGACGCCTGCGAAGGTCGCGCGGCTTCCAACGGCGATCATCACCAACGTCGATGAGCCGATTGTGCTGCCCAGCTCGGGTCGTCGAATTTATGCGGTCGCGGCTCTGATCGTCGCCATCACCGTCGCCATCAACGTCGCGGTTTTTCTTCTCTTCTTCCGAACAGGCTCGACGGGTTTGCTCTACTTCGTTATTCCCGCTGAGGCGACCTCGGGTGTGAAGGTCAACATCAACGGCAGTGAGATTCACGAAGAGACCGACAGTAACGGCAAACCGGGCAAAGGCCCACTCAAGCCTGGAGATCACTTTTTGAAGGTCCCCTCGGGGAAACTGACGGTGATGATCGTTGCCGACGGCTACGAGACCCTGCTTGAGACCGTTGATGTCAAAGAAGGAAACGAGCTCACGCGGCTGATATCCAAGATGAGAAAGAAGTAATCGTCTCGCGCGAACGAGGAAACGCCGTGGCCAAAACCAAACGCACCAAGGATGACCCGCTGGGAGACCTGCCCGCCTGGGCCCAGAAGCTCGCTCAGCGCTATTACACCCGAACGGTCAGCACCTTCCTCGTCTACGGGGCGGTCAGAGATCTTCAGCCGATCACCTCGGAAGATGGCACGCGCGGCTTCGGGAACCTGCGTGCATTCCTCGCCGACGAGCTCTTCGGCGGTCGCGATCATGTGGTGTTCTATGATCGCAGCTCGGGGATCCGCGCGTCGGATCCCGAGACCCAGAAAGATCTAAACCGGGTGCTCGGTGGCTACGACGTGATGTACGGCACCGATTACAGCAAAGTGATGCCGCGGGATCCCGGCCGGGCGCTGCAGATCCTCGAAAACTACCTGCGGATGCGAGTGACCGACGGCAAGTCGATGGCGTTGATCATCGACTACGCCGAGACCCTGGCCCCAGCCGGAGACATGTCGCACCTGTCGCCCGAAGATCGCTTCGTGCTGGCGACGCTGGTGAAGTGGGCATCGGATCCCCAGTTGTTGGGAGGCGACGTCAGCGTGGTGCTGATCATCGAGAACCTCGCCGAGGTGAATCCGAGGATCACCCGAAACCCCTATGTAGCGAACATTGAGATCTCGCTGCCGACTGAACCTGAGCGGCTCGAGTTCGTGAAGTGGAAGCTCGAAGGGAAGAAACTGCCGACCATTTCGGATCTCCCGATGGCGGCGTTGGCAAAGATGACCGCCGGGCTCTCGCGCATCAACCTCGACCGGGTGCTGAACGAGGCGATCGAAGGCGGAACGCGGATTACCGCCGATGTGTTGAAGGAGAAGAAGAAAGAGATCATTCAGGCCGAGTGCCACGGGCTGCTCGAGTTCATCGAGCCTGCGCACAACCTCGACTCGGTCTCAGGCCACGCGATGGCGAAGGGCATGCTGCGCAACGCCGCCGCGGCGCTGAAAAAGGGAAAGATAGAAGTGATGCCGATGGGCTACCTGGTGTCGGGCCCGGTTGGCACGGGCAAGACGTACATGGTGACCTGTTTTGCGGGCGACATCGGGGTGCCGTGCGTGAAGTTCCTCAACTTCCGCAGCCAGTGGCAGGGCGTCACCGAGGCGAACCTCGAGAAGATCTTCAACATCCTCAAGGCGCTGTGGCCGGTGGCGGTGATGATCGACGAAGCCGACGCGTTCCTCGGCAACCGCGATTCGGGTGGTGATTCAGGCACCAGCAGCCGAATCTTCGGATCGATTGCCAGCTTCATGGGCAACACCGAGTACCGCGGGAAAATCATCTGGTTCCTGCTCACCTGTCGCCCAGATTTGTTGCCGATCGACTTGAAGCGTCAAGGGCGCGCCGAAGAACACATCGGGTTGTTCTACCCTCAGAACGATTCCGAGCGACTCGACCTCTTCAAGGCGATGCAGAGGAAGGTGAAGGTTCCGGTCGAAGTGCCGAACTTCGCCGAGCTGACCAAAGGGAGGACGATGTCTGGCGCAGACATCGAGGCGATCCTCGTGCGCGCGAAGTTTCGCGCGGTGACCGACGGCCGCGATGCGGTGACCGAGGCCGACGTAGATGCGGTGCTGCAGGACTTCATGCCGCCGACGTACCCGAACGAGATCGAGCTGCAGAACCTGGTGGCGGTACAGGAATGCACGAGCAAGGCGCTGCTTCCTGAAGCGTTCGCCAAGCTCGATCGCGACTTCGTCACCCGTCGGATCAAGGAACTGAAGCTGTTGATGGAAGAGCGTTGAGCACCTACGTCCCTTCGAAGGTCAAGCCGAAGCTGCGCGGGGTGTTTCACTTCATCGGCTTCTGCACCGCGCTGGCTGCGTCGGTGGCGCTGGTGTTCTCGCCGAAGGTTGGTGAGGCCTACGTGGGTGGGGTCGTTTACGCGGCCACCTTGACGGTGATGCTGGGAATGTCGGCGCTGTACCACCGCCCGATGTGGAGCTACAGCGCCCGGCGGATTCTGCGCAGGGTGGATCACTCGGGGATCTTCTTCCTCATCGCAGGCAGCTACACCGCGTTTTGGACGCTGACTCCTGCCTCGAGCCGTTCAACCGTTCTGCTGTGCGTGATGTGGACCAGCGCGATCCTCGGAGTCTTCGCCTTCGTGTTGTGGACAGACATGCCTCGGCTGCTGCGGGCGGGAACGTACGTGGGCTTGGGTTTGTCTGCGGTTCCGCTCGTGCTCGAGCTGCCCGTGGTTTTCGGGTGGCCGACGACGATGGTCGTGTTCGCCAGCGCTGTCATCTACATCGCTGGAGCCGCGGTCTATGCACGTCGCTGGCCCAACCCGGATCCCCGGGTGTTCGGGTATCACGAAGTATTTCACCTGATGGTGTTGCTCGCTGCGGGGCTGCACTTCGGGATCATCGCGATCAACCACTGGACGATTTGATCGCGTCCAAGCAACGCTACTTCACCACCCACACCGCCGACTTGAACGCACTCGCCAGCTGGGGTCGACCTTCAGGTTCCAGCGTGGTCGCCGCCGCGTGGAGCGTACCGGCAAGCGTCGGGATAATGGTCAGCTTCGCCTGAAGGGCAGCTCCAGGTCTTAGTGCCAAC
>JANOHG010000891.1:0-5257 GCA_031406375.1 Archangiaceae bacterium
TTGCGGTCAGCATGTTCATCCACTTCTCGGGTGCCAGCTACATCGCGTGCCAGCCGATGCCCGTCGAGCGTGAGCTTTCGCTGGATGAGCTTCCCGACCGGTTCGCGAAGGTGATGATGCCGGTGCAGATCGAGAAGCCGCCCCCTCCGAAGGTCGCCGACAAGGGAGTCGAGAAGAAGGAAGAAGCGAAAGAAGAGAAGAAGGAAGAGGCAAAGGTTGCCACCACCGCCGACAAGAAGGCCGCGATGGAAAAAAAGGTGGCCAGCAAGGGTCTGTTGAAGATCCTCGGCTCATCTGGTGGCGCTGGAGCGCTTGAAGATGTGCTTGGCGCCAGCACAGGCGGCGCTGCGATTTCCGATGCCCTCAACGGCGCGGGTGGTGTCGGCGTGGCGACGGCCGATTCTCTTGCCGCGGGTGGGCCCAAAGGCGGCGGCGCCGGAGCTGCAGCAGGCATCGGAGACCTCGGCACCTCGGGTGCAGGAAACGTCAACATTGGAGCGAAGGGCGACACGGTCATCCGAGGTCGGGTGGCCGATGCGGCGCCCGACGTCGAGAGCAAGGACGTCGACCGTGATGCGCTCGCCCGGTACGTGCGTTCTCGAAAGGCGGCGATACAGGGCTGCTACGAGAAAGAACTGAAGCGAAACCCGTCGCTGAAAGGCAAGGTGGTGGTGCGTTTCACCATCACCAAGATGGGCCGCGCCAGCGACATCGGCGTCGAAGAAGACACGATGGGCAATGAGGCCGTCGGCAGCTGCATCAAGGCGATCATTCGTGGCTGGGTGTTTCCGTTCAAGCCTGAGGATGATGTGCCGGTCGCTTATCCGTTCGTGTTTTCCCCCGCGAGTTAATCGCGCGCGCCAATTGAGAGCAAACCGGCTTTAATGGACTCCGGCAGTTCAAACGGGGCGGCATGAAGCAGAAGCGACTCAGCGAAGTGCGGGCGTTGGTCTCGTCGGCTGGATTCCAGGCGTGGTGGAGTCAGCTCATGGCGGTTCGCGAAGCGTTGCGAGCGGCGGAAGACCGGTACGAAGAACTATTAGGTCAAAGCAGCCTGGGTGAGTTTCGTGCAGAGCTCACCCAAAAGAACGCGATCGACACATTGTACCGTGCTGGCGAGCACGAAGATGTCGCCGCCAACATGCTGTTCGAAGCCACCGAGCTCGAGAACAAGAGCTTCAAGGGCATTGCGGACTTCGAGGAACAGCGGATCCGCGCGTCCGATACCTGGTACCGCTTGGGCGCAGCTGAGAGGCATCTGGAGGAAGCGCAGGAGAAGAAGCACAGCGCAGGTGAAGTCTTCGCTCTCGAAAAGGGCGTGCGGCAGCTGGCCGCTGACCACGCCCGGGAAGATGGCCGTAAGGCGCGTTGTTGGGACGAAGTCGAAAAGCTTTGGGTCAGAAGCGCAGAAGTGAACCTCGGCGTCGCCGAGCAACGCGCGTTGGGGAAGAAGGTTCGACGCCAAGCCGAAGTGCTCTTTGGGTTGGCGGAAGAACGCAAGCAAAAGACCAAAGAGCTGAAGGCCGAAACCGAAACGGCGGCGAAGGCAGTGGAAGCTGCGAAGGCGCGGCGTGGCGCGCTTCTCGATGAGGCCCGAGAACACTTTGGCTGCGCTGCGGGTACCGATTACCTCTATTTTCGTCATCGTGACGACCAGCGAATGGCGTACTGCATCGCGCTCCTTGAGGATCGCGAGGGCTACAATCTGGAGGTCACGCCGCTTGCGGTGTACCAAGTTGATCGGACCCGTGGCGTTGCCTTCCTCGAGCCTGCGCGCGCGATTTCGTTGTCGTTAGAAGAAGGCGATCTGCGGTTCGAAGAGTATTTTTTGAAAGATCGCAAGGGCGAAACTGGCGCCCATGGGGAGTGACGATGGAAAAGTTTCCTGTTCTCTCGGGTTCAACGCTCTTCGAGATGCTCTCGAGTCAGGAGCTCGAGTTCATCGCCGAGCTCTCGCGGCCCCGCCGCTTCTCGGCAGGTCAGGTGATCTTCGAGGAAGGTGAGCTCGGAGACAGCCTGTTCGTGATCGGCTCGGGTGAAGTCGAGATCGTACGCCGTGACGCCGCTGGCGAGCCGAAGGTAATCGCCGTACTCGCCGCTCCTCAGTTTTTTGGAGAGATGAGCCTGATTGACAAAGAATACCGGTCAGCCACGGTGCGCGCACGCAGCGAAGCCGAGCTGCTTCATCTAACGGCTGAGAACCTCACCACGTTTCGCAAGCAACATCGCGATGGCTTCACCTTCCTGGTGATCAACATTGCGCGGGTGATTTCGAGGCGACTGCGGGAAGCGAACACCCGACTGGCGGCGCGTCTATGACGGGGCATCGGCAGGGAAATGCTGTGATTGCGCCGACTCCAGCGGGCTCAAAAGTTGATCCCGGTTGCGCAAGGACCAATGATGAATTGGCCAGTTGGGAAAAGGCACCAATCCTCTAGAAATGTGAATCGTATGTGGTATTCAGAGCTTGCGTTGACACATCGCGTAAAGGGTCTTTAGAGTCATTCCGCGGTCATCGGAAGGGATAGGGTTCAATGCATACGCGTCAACTCATCGCACTCGGAATGCTGGTCGGAGGACTTGCGATCGCCCAGGGTGCTCCGAAGCCCGAAGACAAGGGCACGGCGGTTGCTCCCGCTCAGCCCGAGAAGGCGAGCGAGGGGTCGACTCTTTCGGATCCCGAAAAAATCCGTCGCAGTGCAGAGGCGGTGGCGAAGATGCGAACCGCGTTGAAGGACGTGTTGGTGAAGCTCGAAGAAGCACGCAACAGCAAAGACGTCGTGAAGCTGAACTGTGTCAACGAGAAACTAACTCAAATCAAAGGGCTGCTTCGGATTTCGGAACAAAGCGACATCGCGCTGCAGGAATCGGTCGCGAAGAAGGAGTCTGCAACCGCTGAGCACGAGTACACCAAGGTGAGCATCGCGGTGGTGAAGGTCAATCAACTGAGCGCAGAGGCCGAGGAATGTATTGGCCAGCTTGCGTTCCGCACCGACGAGAACGCAACCACCGATGTCGAAGAGCCAGACGATCTGCCAAAGGGTGATTCAACGGTGTTGGTACCGCTGCCGAGCGTCAACTCGCGCAGCGTTCCTGCGAGCCCGACGAATTAAGTCCACATACAATTTGTACTTTTCGCTTCTACCGCCTGTGGTACGAGCGGCACGCCAATGACGTCGGGGAGAGGGGCAATGACGAGTCGTTTCATCGCGATCTTCGCCACCCTCGCGTCTTGCATCGCGATGGGTCAGGTGGAAAAGCCGATTGGAATCAAGATCGGAGATGGTCGGCTGCACCCGTACTTCGACCTCGAGGGTCGGTACGACAGCGCGGTTGGCTCCTTCGGCACTTCTGCCACCCCGCAGGGTGACATCGCAGTGCGGTTCCGCCCCGGACTTCGGTTCGAGTTGTTGGGAAGCGACAACACCGTCAACTTCAACGGCAACGCTGAATACGTACTTCAAACCGGTGCGTTCAGCTCTGGCACGCGCGAGGCCTCGCGCTTCCAGACAGACGTCGGGCTCGACGCAGCGTTCAACAAGACGGGGGCGATTGAGTTCCAAATCGGCGACCAGTTGGTGCGCAGCGATCGCAACAACACCCCGTTGTTCACCATCGGCGTTCTTTCGCTGTACAACAACTTGCGCATCTCGGTGCCGATTCACCCCGGAGGTGGAGCGCTCGAGGTGTCACCTAAAGCTGCTTGGGCGGTCGAGTTCTTTGAGCCGATGATTGCCCGTTCAACCTCGACGTTTACGGGTTGCCCATTGGATAACCCTGCGTGCCAACCAAATAAAGTTATCGAGGCGAACTACAGCAACTTGAATCTAGGACTCGGAGCCCGGTGGCGGTTCCTGCCCAAAACGGCCGTGGTGTTTGATGGCGGCGTCGACTACCGCACGTACTTCTACCCAGGGGTCAGCACGCGCACCGCGACGCTGATGAAGCTGCAGGTGGGTTTGGCGGGCCTTATTTCTTCGAAGATTTCCGTGCTCGCGCTGGCTGGGTATGGGCATGACTTCATCAGCAGCAACAAAACGTTCATTGCCCAAGCCGAGCTTGGGGTTCTGCTTTCCGACGCCACCACCTTCAAGTTCGGGTATGTGCGCACACTTCAGCCGATACCGGTTTACGGAATCTTCGGTGACGATCGTGGCTACATCGATGCCAAGACCGGCATTGGGCGGTTCTCGCTGACAGGCAGCGCTGCCTTCGACTTCTTGACCTTCTATGGCAGCTCTGGGCTTGCTCCTTCTCGGCAAGACATGATCGTCACGCTTGGCGTCAGGCCGTCGGTGGCGATCTTTTCCTGGTTTTCGATCTCCCTTGCCTACAGCCTCAGTTGGCGCGACTCGAGCTCGACGTTGCCAGGTGCAGACTTCACCCGCCACGAAGTCATTCTGGCCTTCAGCTTCACCTACTGAGATGCGTGGTCGCGTGATGGCGTTGGCGCTTCTTGCCCTCGGCGGCTGCCGTACGCCCAAGCCAAATGCCGGCGGCGGAATGATGGACGCCGCGGACGCTGCGAACGTCGCCAAGCCGTCGTCGAGCACCTTGGGCTCAGGCGACTTGCTCGAAGTTCGGGTGTTCCAGGAAGTCGAGCTGTCGGGTGTCTTTCGAGTCTCGTCCGAAGGAACGATTGATTTTCCCCTTTGTGGGCGAGTCTTGGTGGGCGGGATGACCTCGAGCCAGGCCGCGGACGTGCTCACCACCTGCCTTCAAAACGGGTTTCTGAAGCGTCCTTCGGTCTCGGTACTGATTCGCGAGTACAACTCGAAGAAGGTGTTCATATTTGGCGAAGTGGCCAAGCCTGGAACGTTCCCCTACGAAGAAAACATGAACATCATCCAGGCAGTTACGCTGGCAGGCGGGTTTACCAGGTCAGGCGCGAAGAACAGCGTCAGCGTCACCCGGGTAATCGACAAGCAGGAGCGGAAGATCAAGGTCGCCGTCCAGGACATTGGGGTTGGAATTGAGAAGAACTTTCTTCTTCAGCCCGGCGACATCATCTTCATCCCCGAAAGCCTTTTCTAAGGCTTCCAGGCGAGGGTGTTGAGGAAGGCCGCACACTCAGTCGCTACGGCGTCGAAGATTCCACGGGTGGAACCGAGGATGTCGGCCGTGCGCGCATTGAAGGACTGGTCGTCGAACGGGCCTCCATCAATCCGGCGCATTTTCCCGCCCGCCTCTTCGATTAAAATTGAGCCGGCCGCAACATCCCACGGTTTGAGGCCCACCTCGAAATACCCGTCGAGCC
>JANOHG010000734.1:0-1685 GCA_031406375.1 Archangiaceae bacterium
GCGTTGCGGCGAGCTCGAGCAGCTTGTCGAGGTTCGCCAGCGCCTGTTCTCCAAATGGGGCGGCGGCGATGTTGGTGCGGTAGCCGGTCTGCTCGAGAGCTACCCTCAACAACGCGCGCAGTCCGAGGCGATCGCGCTCGGCGCGCAGTTGATTCCAGATGAGCCGAAATTCCTCCAATCGCTGCTTTTCCCACCCCTGCAGCAGGTGAGAATCAAGCTCGGGTCGCTCGAGCACCTGCCGGGGGCGAAGCCCTTTGTCGGCGCCCAACGCGATCAACGCGCCATCGGTGAGCCCGACCAGCGGGCTGCGCAGCACAGCAGCCAACGAGACGGCATCAGACGGGTCGGCGACGACACCCAACAACGACGCGAGATCGATCACCTCTTGCGCGCCGAAGAAGCCTCGGCCGCGAACGACCCGATGGGGAACCGACTGGCGGGCGAGCGCTTGACGGTAAAGCTCGACATGGGTGAAGCGGCGAAAGAGGAGCGCAATGTCTCCTCCGCGAATGAGGCGCGGCTCTTCATCTCGGGGCTGAACGAGGGTCTGCAAGCCGCGCAGCAGCCACGCGACATACCGGGCGATCGCTGACGCATCGGCTTCCCGCCACTCGTCGACCTTGACGCTTGCGCGATCGAGGGTGGACGTCAGCCGAGTGACGCTGTGCGCCGGATGATCCACCGATGGCTTGCGGTGCGCGGTGAGTCGATCGCTGCTCGTGAACGCGATGTCCCATGGCCGCGGCGCGGGAAGCTCGGGCAGGACCTTGTGAAAAGCTGCGTTGAAGAAGTCGACCAGCGCTGGCGTCGCTCGCCGCGACTGGGTGAGAAAGGCCCTCGCGCCGCCTTCTTCAACGATGTGGTTGGCGAGCCGTTCGAAGACACTGACATCGGCGCCGCGGAACTCGTAGATTGACTGCTTCGGGTCTCCGACCGCGCAGAGAAAAGCCGGCTCGAGAGGCAGCTTGAGGATCTCATCACCCAGGTCCGCCGCGAACGCCCGGGTCAGCGCGGCTGCGCCTCCGGCCCGCTTTTCAGACAGCAGCATCACCAGCTCGAGCTGCAAGCGGTTGGTGTCCTGGAACTCGTCGACGAGCAGCGCGCCAAAACGCTGCTGCGCCTGAAGTCGAAAGTCGGGGTGATCGCGCAGCAGATCTCGCGCGGTGACGAGCAGCCCGGTGAAATCGAGCGCTCCTTTCCTTTCGAGCGCACTCGCGTACGCCTTCTGCAGCTGAACGAGCAACGAGCGCACCGTCTGCTCGTAGGGGGCGACCCGCCACGCGCCGTACGCGGATCGCAGTGCTTGAATTGCCTTCTTCGACGCCGTCAGCGCCGGTGAGGTCGAAGACTTGTAGGTCTCTTCGAGATCGTGCAGCCGAGCCTTCTCGTGGGCGTTCTCCACCGTCATCCCCTCGAGCGCTGCGAGCGCATACCGCACCTTGTCCTCGGTCTTCGGTGCGCGGGCGAGCTCGACAGTGCTCCGCGTTTGCAGAAGCTGTTGCTCGAAGGCAGTGCGCGCGCGCCCTTCGTCTCCTGTCGCGACCAGGCGCGGGTCGAGCCCTTCTTCTCGAATCCGCGCCCAGATTCGCCCGAGCCAGGCGACGAGGCCGCCGGTGTAGCCACCCGCGAAGTCGTACTCGCGGCACAGATCGACGACGGTGGACTCTTCGCGCTCGAGCGCCGCG
>JANOHG010000935.1:0-1538 GCA_031406375.1 Archangiaceae bacterium
GTGCGGGAAGAAAACGGAGACCTTCGTCGCAGCGCAATCAAGCAAGTCGCCAGCGCGCGCTTTGGCGTCACCACCGAATACCTGGTCAACGCGGCCGAGCTGCAGATCAAGATCGCGCAGGGCGCCAAGCCCGGCGAAGGGGGGCAGCTTCCCGGCTACAAGGTCGATGAACGGATCGCGAAGGTGCGCTGGTCGACGCCGGGTGTGACGCTGATTTCTCCGCCTCCGCACCACGACATCTACTCGATCGAAGACCTCGCGCAGCTCATCTACGACCTGCAGTCGGTCAACCCGCCGGCGCGGGTGAGCGTGAAGCTGGTCAGTGAAGTGGGCATCGGCACCGTCGCTGCCGGCGTCGCCAAAGCCGGAGCGGGTGGGGTGACGGTCGCAGGCTACGAAGGCGGCACCGGAGCCTCTGCGCTGTCGTCGATCAAACACGCAGGGCTTCCCTGGGAGCTTGGGCTCGCGGAGGCGCACCAGGTGTTGGTTCAAAACGGCCTGCGAAACCGGATTCGCCTGCAGGTCGATGGTGGCTTGCGCACGTCGCGCGATCTGATCGTCGCTGCCCTGCTGGGTGGCGAAGAATTCGGTATGGCCAGCGCCGCGCTGGTCGTCGAAGGCTGCATCATGTTGCGCAAGTGCCACCTCAACACTTGCTCGGTAGGCATCGCGACGCAGGATCCGAAGCTGCGCGAGCAGTTCAGTGGGACCCCCGAGCAGGTGGTCACGTTCTTTATGCTCGTCGCCAATGCGGTGCGCGCGCGAATGGCGCAGCTCGGCTTTCGCCGATTTGAAGACATGGTTGGGCAGGTGCAGGTGCTCAAGCAGCGCAAAGACGTGGGCCACTGGAAGGCGAAGCTGCTCGACCTGTCGGCTTTGATTGCGCAGCCCAACGCGCCGGCGCAGGCAGTTCGATTCTGCAGCGACTTCCAACGCAAAGACGTCTCGGATCACCTCGACCATGAGATCATCAAGCGCAGCATCCAGACGCTGAACGGGGGATTGCCGGTCACGGTTCAGCTGCTGGTCACCAACGCGAACCGCGCGGTCGGAGCGATGCTTTCGGGTGAAATTGCCCGCCGGCGTGGAAGCGCGGGCCTGGCCGAAGACTCGATTCGGGTGAAGCTGTTGGGCTCGGCCGGTCAGAGCTTCGGCGCGTTCCTCGCGAAGGGCGTCACGCTCGAGCTCGAAGGTGAGACCAACGACTACGCTGGCAAGGGACTTTCGGGAGGGAGGCTGGTGGTGCGGCCGCCGGTCGGCACCAAATTCGTGCCAGAAGAGAACGTGATCGTCGGCAACACCGTTCTCTACGGCGCGACCTCAGGGGAAGTGTTCATCGCAGGTCTGGCAGGCGAGCGCTTTGCGGTTCGAAACAGCGGCGCGAAAGCGGTCGTCGAAGGCGTCGGTGACCACGGCTGTGAGTACATGACGGGTGGCACCGTGGTGGTGCTCGGACCCACCGGCCGTAACTTCGCCGCCGGCATGAGCGGCGGCGAGGCATACGTCCTGGATGAAGCCGGCCTGTTCAGGGACCTGTG
>JANOHG010000937.1:0-4343 GCA_031406375.1 Archangiaceae bacterium
CCGTCCTACCAGACCCAGGAGGGCACCCGCGGCGCGACCTCGCCGAGCTACTCGCTCGAGGTCTACGCCGGCTACACGTACTGCTTCAAGGTGCGCGGCAAGAACGCCTTCGGCGTGTCGAGCTGGTCGAGCGAGCTGTGCAACGTGGTGGTCGGCGACGACGGCATCATCAGCTACGCAGCCCTGCTCGACCAGCAGACCGCCACGACCATCTACGTGCACACCGTCAATCCGGGCGCCGGCCCGGCGCGCTTGACCAAGGTGCACGTGGCCGGCAACGACTTCACGGGTTTCCGCGTGCACTTCCTGGCACCGGGGCAGCAGGGCTGCGGCGACTCGGGCGGTGTGCTCGTCAATCCGGGCGACGACCTGACCGGCGCGGATCTGGCGACCCTCTACGGCGAGGACGAGCCGGCCACGCCGGTCACGCTGGTCGCCTGCAAGGTGCAGACTGACGGCACGCTCGGCAACCTGAACGACATCCCCGTCCAGGTGACTTACAAGCGGTAAGCCAGCACACGTCCGCGTCGCCAGCCACACCTCAAGCCGCGGCTTCAGCGGGCTTCATGAACCTTTTCAAGAGGAAGACCGGGGGCGTGAAGCACAGAGTCATGATGCCAGCAGAGAGGAGGTACCAGTAGGCCGTGGTGTAGATCGCGATCCCGATCGCGCCCAGTGGCCATCCGACCCCCAGGGCAAGATAGCAGGTGTAGCCCCAGGCCTCGCGCTTCTGAATTCCGTACACGACGACAAACCAAAGGTTCACTGCTGAGAGAACACTGAGCCAACAGAAGAGCAGGAAGGCCAGTTGGAAGGGTTTGACCGCCTCAGGCGGGAGCGTGGGCTTCCCGTACCAGTCCATAAAAATCATCTGCTCCAGCGTCAGAAATGGAGCGACGTTCAGGAGCGCCATGCCAGCCACGCCGGTGAGCAGCATGGCGAAGGTGGCGCCCTTCAGGTAAACAATAAGGCTGCGAAATAGTTTTGAGTTGTTCAAGTCTGTCTTTGACCCCGCGCGGGACGTTAGCCTTTCGCGGCGAGGACTGTCTCGAAGGCGACGTGCGGCAGTGCTTTTCCGGCATCATCGGCTGAGGGACAAGGTGTGTCTTCTGACACAGCGACGGCGCGAGCTGGGAAAAGCGGCCGATGTCGGCTTCGGCGTATTGGCCGTTAACCACGAGCGCCAACGGCCGCAAGCCTCGCCTTAGTGATTCCACAGTGGACCGGCCGCCTCCCAGTCGATCCTTCGACGTGGGTCTGGCCGCTGACCGCGTTTTTCGTGGCAGCGCTCGGGGGTATCGCCGACGTGCTCGTGCACTGGTCTCGCCGCAACCAGCGGATGAAGAGCGGGCGACGACCACCGGGTGACCGGACCGATGCAATGCGCCGCGAGGGAAGTTTCCTAGACCCCTGAACACTTCGTCATCGAGCTGTCTCAGGCGTCGCTCGAGCGGGTCTGTTCCACGGGGTGCTCTGGGTGAGCGCGGCTCGAAGTCGAAGGCTCGGTTCCCCGGATTCCGGGCTACGCTTCGACTGTGATCGAGCGCACTCTTCGGGTGGCACGCAACTTTGCGGAAGCCGATGCCTTCGATCGCCAAGACCTGGCGCGGATGACGGTCGAAGAACGAATCGCATCGGTCGAACGACTTCGGAGGATCTGGTTCGGTGACGCTCTCCTTCAGTCGCGAATGGATCGAGTTCTTGAGTTCGTTGAACTCACATCACGTGAAGTTTCTGCTGGTGGGCGGCCACGCCGTCGCAGCACACGGTCAGCCACGGTTCACCGAAGATCTCGACCTGTTCGTGCTTCCAAACCTAGAAAACGCGCGGCGGCTCCGCGCCGCAATCGTTGATTTTGGTTTTGGGGCAAATGCCCCGCCAGCTGAAGACCTCGCTGAACCGAACAAGGTCCTGATGTTGGGCCGGAAACCCCACCGCATTGATGTGCTCACTGGGATTTCCGGCGTCACTTTTGACCAGGCCCGCGTGGGCCGCCTATCCACCGTGATCGGCGGGCAGCCAGTTGAAGTGATCGGGCTCCAGAGTTCGTGTGACAGCAGGGTAGACGGAGCCAAGAGGGATCCAATTGCGCGGACATAGCGCGACTGGATTATCTCGATCGATTTCGCGGAATGCGGGAACCTGAGGCGCTGTTGGCTGGTCATGCCGATCAGCGCCGCAATGACTCACACCCTCGAGCTGGCATTGGGAGACCGGCCGGACGCGCATCGGTTTGGCGGCGGAGGCTGCGTCGTCGAGAGCGAGGGGCTCAAGCACGTTTTCATGCGCGGGAGCCTCGTGGGGAGCTTCGGCCCGAAGGACGTGGCGACTCGCAATCTGCTGATGGTGAGTCTGGCGCAGGGCGAAGGCGTTCATCTGGAGCAGCTGGCGGCGGCGTTTGATTTCTCGGCCGACGGGTTGCGGCGGATGCGGCGACTGTACGAGAGCGCTGGTGGTGCCGCAGTGATGCAGCGGGTGCACGGAGGCCGCGAGCCCAAGGTGACTCCCAGGCAGCGGAAAAGACTGGGCTCGGCCTTCGAGGAGGGCGCGACGGTTGACGAAGCGTGGGTATCCCTGGGGAAGAAGATGCAGCTGTCGCGCAGCGTGGTTGGGACCGTGCGTCTGGCGTGGGGCAAGGCACGGAAGGGCGTACCCTCGCTGGCGGCCCTCGCAGAGGCTGTCCCAGCGACGTTGACTCTGGTGCCTCGAGCAGAGGTCGCGCCCTCGGTGATGGAGGCTGGGGCTTCCTCGGCAGCGATGCCTTCGGTGGAGGACGCGGCCGAGGCGACCGCGCCCGAAGCTGTCAGCGCCGAAACCAGCGTCGCCGTGTTGTCGATCTCGCCCGCCGTGCCGGCAGTTGATGACGTGCCGGAGAAGTTGAAGAGCGCCGTCCCCGAGAATGCAACTGGAGTGCAGCACCTCGGAACGTGGCTGTTGGTTGCGATGGTGGCACGACTGGGTTTGCACGAGACGGCCGAGCGCGGCGCCGAGGGCCGCGTGAAGCCAAGCGCGCTGCGGATTGCCCTGGACGCAGTGGTGATGGCTCTGGCGGTGGGCGAGAAGTGTGTCGAGGGCGTGCGGCGACTGGCGACCTCGACGGTGGCGTCGCTGATGATGGCCACCGGGGCGCCGTCGCCGACGTGGACGCGAAGGGCGCTGGGTCGATTCGCCTCGGACGGGGGTGGGATGCGGCTGCACCTGGAACTCGCCGGGACGTACGTGCGACAAGCACAGAATAGAGGGTCGGCAGCTGGCCCCGTCTTCTACGTGGACAACCATCTGCGGCCCTATACCGGCAAGCAGGTCATCCGGCGCGGGTGGCGGATGCAGGACAAGCGGGTCCGGCCGGGCACGTCCGACTACTACGTCCACGACGAGGACGGTCGCCCTGTGATGCGCTTCGCGGCGCCGGGCCACGGCTCGCTAACAGAGTGGCTATCTCCGATCGCCCAGGCGCTGCGGCTCGCCCTTGGGCCAGAGGAGACCATCCTTCTCGCCTTCGACAGAGCCGGGGCCTTCCCAGAGCAAATGACGCAGCTGCGGGAGGAGCGTTTCGAGTTCGTCACCTACGAGCGGCGCCCCTATCCCCAACTGGCCAGGACTGCCTTCACCGAGAAGGTGACGCTGGACGGCGAGACACTTTACTTCTGTGACACCCGGAAGAATCTCGGCAAGGGCCGAGGTCGCCTCCGGCGAGTCGCGGTGCTGATGCCCGATGGGTACCAACTCAACCTGCTCGCCAACTCGAAGCGTCAGCCCGTCGAGCTCCTCGAAATAATGAGCGGCCGATGGCGGCAGGAGAACGGCTTCAAGCACGGTGTCGAGCGGTGGGGCATCAACCAACTCGACGGACGCCAGGTGCAGGCCTACTCGCCTGACATCATCATCCCGAACCCAGCGCGGCGGCGGCTCGACCGAGCCATCCGCCTGGCCCGCGTCCGCGAGGGAGATGCCCGCGTAGCCCTTGCGCGTCTTGCAGGCACCAACCCGAAGCGGCCTGAGCTCCACAAGGAACTCGACGCCGCCGTGGCCGAACAGGCACAGCTTGAGGCGCTACGGCCTTCGACGCCGCCGCGGGCGGCGCTCAAAGACACCGACCTGGCGGGAACGCTGGTCCACCACACCCTCGAATACAAGCTCGCGCTGGACACCATCCGCATCGCCTGCGTGAACGCGGAGTCGGAGCTTGCCGTCATGCTCGCCCCCAAATTGCCCCGGCCGAGGGAAGCGAAGAAAACTCTCGCCAACCTCTTCGCGGCCCCCGGCGACATCCGGGTTGGGAAGCACACCGTCGATGTCTGTCTTTATCCAGCCGGAACACGACCCGAGCAAGACGCCTTCGT
>JANOHG010000961.1:0-3194 GCA_031406375.1 Archangiaceae bacterium
GAAGTGATGGGAGCCATTGCCGCCACTCTGGGTCGGGGGTGGGGCAAGGTGTTCCACACCTGCGCCAGTCGCGCTGCCGCGAACGGGCTGCTGACGACAATCAACTGACGGTCGTTGGGCGCGCTGAAACTGGGCCACGGCAGCGCCACCCGTTCGATGCACGAAACCGCCTGGGCCGCGATTCCTGCGGCGCGAAGCGCGGCAACGTCCGCGTCGGCGTCGGGCTGCGCACGTGTCAAGATCCAGGTTCGAGTCACTTCGGCGTCGTATCAGCGCAGAGATCTGCAAGCCGTGCACGCAGGGTGACATATTGGTGACGCCGAAGTGCGCGGGTTGGGGTTTGAAGGGACGATGCAGAAGATGACTCGCAGAGCGCGATTTCTGGCGGCACTCGCAGGGTCGCCTGTCGATCGTCCACCGGTGTGGTTGATGCGACAGGCCGGCCGTTACCTGCCCGAGTACAGGGCGACGCGGGTGAAGCACGGCTTCTGGGATGTTTGCCGTACGCCCGAGCTGTCAACCGGGGTCGCGCTTGAGCCGCTGCAGAAATTCGAAATCGACGCCGCGATTGTCTTCAGCGACATCCTGGTGGTGCCCGAAGCACTCGGCCTGGGCGTCACCTTCGGAAAAGGTGAAGGGCCGTTGATTGCCCGGCCGATGCGATCGTCGGCAGATCTCGATGCGTGGAACGTCGACGGCGTTCATGCGCGTCTTTCGTACGTGCCCCAAGCAGTGGCGCATTTGGCGAAGACGCTGAATGGCTCACATGGGCTGATAGGATTTGCGGGCGCTCCGTTCACCCTCTTCGCCTACAGCGTCGAGGGCGGTGGCAGTGACGACTTCCGCCTTGCGCGAACGATGTTGCACAACGAACCGCAGTTGGCGGTGCGAGCGCTGTCGACGATCGCCGACGTCGTCATCGGCTTGCTCGAGGCCGAGTGCGATGCGGGCGCCGACGTGGTGCAGCTGTTCGACACCTGGGGTGGCCTGCTGTCACGCGAAGAGTACGTGCGCTTTGCGATTCCGGCGCTGCAAAGAATCACCCGAGCGATGACAGCCAAGGGCCGTCGCACCCTGCTGTTCGTTCGCGGGGGGCATCACCTGCTGCCGGTGCTCGGAGAATCAGGCGTCGATGGGTTCAGCCTCGACTGGCGCACGCCCTGGGCCGAGGCGCGCGCGGCGTATCCCAACCATCTGCTGCAGGGAAACATCGACCCGATTCTGCTGTTCAGCGCGCCAGACGTGGTGGCCAGGGCGACCTGCGCGTTGCTGAATGAAATGGCCAAACACCCAAGCACCCGGAACATTCTCAATTTGGGGCACGGGATACTCCCGCAGACGCCGGTGGAATCGGTGACCGCGCTGTGCGACGCGGTTTCCGCAGGGAAATGAGTCTTCCCCTCGCCATTGTCGGAGCGAGCTTTCGCGACGTACCCACCAAGCTGCGGGCGCGCCTGCATCAGCTCGACGAAGGCGACGCGTCACCGAGCGCGCAGCTGCGCGCGGGAGGCCATGTTCAGGGCGTGGTGCGAATCGTGACCTGCTCGCGGGTCGAATGGGTGTTGTCGACCGCGACGCCCGAGTGGGCCGCGTCGATGCTGATGAGCGCGCTCGCGGTGCGCTGCCCCGAGACACCGCTGAGTCTTCATGCGAAGCACGGCATGCCGGCGGCGAACTACCTGTTTCGGGTGGTGCTGGGTCTCGACTCGGTGGCGGAAGGCGAGTCGGCGGTCGGGCGCCAGGTGCTCACCGGCTTCGCGAACGCGCACAAAAAGAACGCGACCGACGCCGTGCTGCGGCAAGTGTGGAAGCAGACTGAGACGTTGATTCACCAGCGTCGCGCAGAAGGCGCCGCGGTTCCGACTGCCGGAATCCAATCGCTGGTGGTGGCGGTCTTGCTGGAAGTGGCGAAGCCGAACGCTGCCATCGTCGTCTGGGGCCTGGGCGAAGTGGGCCGCGCGACGCAGCGGGCCCTGGCTCGGGCCGGCTTCACTGCGGTGGTCGGCTGCAAGCGCGGCGATGCGGACGAGCTGCAGCGGTTGGCGAAGGCAGGCGCCCATGTGGTGGTCTGCACCGGAGCGACGGCGGCCTACCTCGAGCTGCCGCCGATCAACGCATCTCGATTGTGCATCGACATCGGTTGCCCCGCGCAGGTGTTAAGCGCGCCCGGGTGGGAACGGCTGGATCTCGACGCCTTGCTGTCTGGGCAACGACAACATCTGAACGAGTCGCAGCGCGAACGGTTGAGCTTGCTGGCCAAGCAGGCCAGCGAAGAGCTGCAAGACGCCCTCGCGGATGCCGCACGCCCCGGTCGGTTGTCGAGCCTCGAGGAGACGCGGCGGAAGTACTTCGCCGAGACACTGCCGGGGTTGCTTGAAGGGCTCCCACGCCCACAGGCAGAAAAGCTGCGGCAGTCGATCGCGAAGTTCGCCCACCAGATGCTGAGCGCCGCCGGAGCGTCCCGAAAATGAATCCTTTCGTCGCGGGAACCCGTGGAAGTGCGTTGGCGCTTTGGCAGACGCGCGACGTCATCTCGCAGCTGGAGCACCGCACGCGTGGCAACCCTAAAATTGTCGAACGCATCATCACCACCCAAGGCGACACCAGCCTCGCGGACCGCCTGGTGGGCCAGCTCGAGAAGGGCTTCTTCACCCAGGAGCTCGAGGCGGCGCTCGACAGCCGTTCGATTCAGCTCGCGGTGCACTCGCTGAAGGACTTGCCGACCCGCATGCCGCCTGGGCTTTGCTTGGGCGCGGTACTCGAGCGTGCCTCGCCCTACGACTTGCTGCTGGTGCGACCTGAAGCGATGAAGTTCGACGCTTCGAAACCGTTGCCGATCGCTCGTGGCGCGCGAATTGGCTCGTCATCGCTGCGCCGCGCAAGCCAGCTCGAAAGGTTCGCCCCTGGCTCAGTCTCGGTTCCGCTGCGAGGCAACGTGCCGACGCGGGTCGAGAAGCTGCGGGCCGGGCAGTACGATGGAATCTTGATCGCGGCTGCTGGGATTCAGCGGCTCGCACTGCCGATGGATGGCCTGGCGGTGTTCCGGCTGGATCCCCGGGTGTGGACTCCCGCGCCTGGCCAAGGCGCAGTTGGGGTGCAGTGTCGCGAAGATGACGCAGACACCCGCGCGCTTCTGGGCTTGATTCATCACGTGCAGACCGCGCGCGACGTCAGCCTCGAACGCGATTTGCTGC
>JANOHG010000973.1:0-7981 GCA_031406375.1 Archangiaceae bacterium
AATTCGCCGCTGGTCTCTTCGCGCACCAGCGTGCCTACCGGAACCCGCAACACCAGGTCCTCTGCGTTCTTACCGTTGCAGTCGCTGCCCATTCCATGCTGGCCGACTTGTCAGTGCCGGGCGAACGCTTCATCGCGGCGAAGGGCGGTCGCGGTGGTTTGGGCAACATGAACTTCGCCACCTCGACGCGCCAGACGCCGCGCTTCGCTCAAGACGGAACCCTGGGTGAGCTCAAGAGCCTCGTGCTCGAGCTGAAGCTGCTCGCCGATGTCGCGCTGATTGGTTTTCCGAACGCTGGCAAGAGCACGCTGATCAGCCGCATCTCTCGCGCGAAGCCGAAGATCGCTGACTATCCGTTCACCACCCTGGTGCCGAATCTCGGCGTCGTTCAATACAAAGATCGCCTGTCGTTCGTAGTGGCTGACATTCCGGGGTTAATCGAAGGAGCCAGCGAAGGCGTCGGCCTTGGCCACCAGTTTCTGCGCCACGTCGAACGATGTCGGGTGTTGGTTCACATGCTCGACATGTCGGCGGTGCTCGAGGAACGCGACCCGCTCAAGGATTTTTCGACGCTCAACCGCGAGCTGCAGCGCTACAGCCCGACGTTGGCAAAAAAGCCGCAAGTGGTGGTCGCCAACAAGCTCGATTTGCCCTACGCCAGAGCCGCGCTGCCCAAGCTCGTCGCGGCGATGAAGAAGAAGAAGATTCCGGTGCTCGAGATGTCGGGAGCGACCGGTGAGGGAATCCCCGCCGTCCTCGATGCGGTCGCGAAGATCCTCTACGCCGTTCCCGCCGCCACAAAGGTCAAAGCCCGTCACGCCGAGCGTCGCCCACTGCGAAAGAAGGCGCGCGAGAAGGCGAAGAACGCGAGCAAGCGAATTCACCCGAAGCAGAAGAACAAGAAGAAGCGCTAGATGGCACGGCGGCCAGAGCGATAGCGATGGGTGGCGGCGGACCGCGGTACGAGCCCGCAGCATTGGCTTTGATGCCTGAAGACTTCCTGTTGCCTCCGCGCAAGGAACGAATCGAGCAGGTCCTCGCGAACCGCACCCGAACGCTGACCGTGGTGCTTGATCGGCTCGAAGACCATTTCAATATGGCTGCCGTCCTACGCACCTGCGAAGGGATGGGAATCCAAGAAGTTCACATCGTGAAGAACCCGCTGGTGCCATGGACGCCGAACTGGAAAGTCACCCAGGGCTGCGACAAGTGGCTCGACCTGCACCGGTATGACGACTTCGTGTCATGCAGTGCGGCGCTCAAAGCGCGGGGCTTTCGCGTGTTGGTGTCGGCGATTCGCGAAGGTGGCAAGAGCCTGTTCGAAGTCGACTTCTCGCCCAAAGTCGCGCTCGTGTTCGGCAACGAACGCTTCGGCGTCTCAGAAGAAGTGCTCGCGCTCGCCGATGGGGTTTTCTGGATTCCGATGTTTGGCTTCACCCAGAGCTTCAACATCTCGGCTGCCGCGAGCGCGTGCATCAGCCGCGCGGTAGCATGGCGACTCGAACGGCTGGGAAAAGTGGGCGACTTGAGCCCCGACGAGACGATCGCGCTTCGAGAAAAGTTCTTTCGCCTGTCGGTGAAGCAGCACAAGCGGCTCTATCCTCCTTAAAAAATGAGCCAAAAGCTTCCCGATTCGAGCGTTGACGAGCTGAAGAGAGAAGTGCGGCGCTTCCTCTATCCACGCTTCGCGATCGGGCTCGCGCTGCTGGCGCTGATGGCGCTCTACATTTTCTGGCCTCGCTGAAGAGGCCGAATCGATGGGTCAACCGCGCATCAGCGTTGAAACCTCAGAAGCTTCCGCGTAGACACCGCGCCCGATGACTCCAGTTGCGTTGCAGGTGGAAGCGAAACGCCGCGCGTTCCTCAAGACCAATCGAAGGGACAATTGGTGGGTTTCGCCGGTTCTGACGTTTCTCGGCTTTTCTTCGTTCATCGTCTATTCGACGTGGGCGGCGCTCCAAGGGAATCACTACACCTTTGGGCCGTACCTTTCGCCGTTCTATTCCCCCGAGCTCTTCGGCTACTCGCATCACGCGGTATTTGGACCTCCGCCGGGCTGGTGGCCGTCGTTCATTCCCTTCTCGCCCGCGATGCTGATTCTCTGGGCGCCCGGCGGCTTTCGCTTCACCTGCTACTACTACCGTGGCGCGTATTACAAAGCGTTCTGGGGAGACCCTCCGGCGTGTGCCGTGGGTGAGCCTCGCAACAAGTACCTGGGTGAACACTCGTTTCCGTTGATCATGCAGAACGTGCACCGGTACTTCCTCTACCTCGCGGTCGCGTTCATTTTCATGCTCTCGTACGACGTCTTCCTCGCGTTCTTCCGCTGGCCCGATGGCTTCGGCGTCGGCGTTGGCAGCCTGGTCATGATGCTCAACGTTGGGCTGATCGCCAGCTACACCTTAGGGTGCCATTCGATGCGGCATTTGATTGGCGGCAAGAAGGATCAGCTGCCAAAGCACCCGGTCGGCAAGAATTGCTACGACTGCGTTTCGGGTTTGAACAAGCGGCACATGCTCTTTGCGTGGTGCAGCCTCTTCTCGGTCGGCCTCACCGACCTGTACATCCGCCTGTGCTCGATGGGCGTGATCACCGACTTCCGAATCATCTAATTTTGCGAGCCGGAGCATCCCACCACGATGGTTGAGTTCAAGACGCACGAGCACGATGTTCTGGTCATTGGCGCAGGCGGAGCCGGCCTTCGGGCTGCAATCGAGGCTTCCGCGGCCGGCGTAAACGTCGGAGTTGTGTGCAAGTCGCTGCTGGGCAAAGCGCACACCGTGATGGCCGAGGGTGGAATGGCGGCCGCGATGGGCAACGTCGATGACCGCGACTCGTGGAAGACTCACTTCGCAGACACGATGCGAGGGGGTCAGTACCTCAATCAGTGGCGCATGGCCGAGCTGCACGCCAAGGAAGCACCCGATCGCGTCCGCGAGCTCGAGAAGTGGGGCGCGGTCTTCGATCGCACCAAGGACGGCAAGATTCTTCAGCGCAACTTCGGCGGTCACAAGTACCCCCGGCTCGCGCACGTTGGAGATCGCACTGGCCTCGAGATGATTCGCACTTTGCAGGATCACGGCATTCACAAAGGCATCGTCTTCCACATGGAGCAGACGACGATTCGCCTGCTCAAGGATGGCGATCGCTGCGTGGGCGCATTTGGCTACGACCGTGAGCGGGGGCGCTTTCAGGTGTGGAAGGCGAAAGCGGTGGTGCTCGCAACGGGCGGCATTGGTCGCGCGTACAAGATTACCTCGAACAGCTGGGAATACACCGGCGACGGACAGGCGCTCGCGTACAACGCAGGCGCCGAGCTGATGGATGTCGAGTTCGTTCAGTTTCACCCGACGGGAATGGTGTGGCCGCCCAGCGTGCGAGGGATCCTCGTTACCGAAGGGGTGCGAGGGGAAGGCGGCGTGCTGCGCAACAGCGAAGGCAAGCGCTTCATGTTCGACGACATCCCCGACAACTACAAACCGCAGACCGCCTCGGATCCCGAGGAAGGCTGGCGGTACGTCACGGGTGACAAGAATGCGCGGCGGCCTCCAGAGCTGTTGACCCGCGACCACGTCGCGCGCTGCATCCGCCGCGAAGTGAAGGCCGGCCGCGGTAGCCCGCATGGCGGCGTCTTCCTCGACATCGCCTGGATAAAAGAACGGATTCCCAACGCGCCCGAGCACATCAAGAAGAAGCTGCCCAGCATGTACCACCAGTTCAAAGCGCTGGCCGACATCGACATCACCACCGAGCCGATGGAAGTCGGGCCGACCACCCACTACACGATGGGCGGCGTGCGGGTCGACTCGGACAGCCAGATGGCGACGACGGTGCCGGGCTTGTTCGCCGCAGGAGAAGTCGCCGCGGGGTTGCATGGCGCCAACCGGCTCGGCGGAAATTCGCTGTCGGACCTGCTGGTGTTCGGCAAGCGCGCTGGCGAGCACGCAGCGAAGTTCGCCAAGGAAAATCCGGCCGGGAAAGTGAACGACGCCGAGCTCGAGGCAATCTCGAAGCAGGCGGTAGCTCCGTTCGACCGAGACCCAAAGAACAACCCATACGCGGTGCAGTACGAGCTGCAGGACATGATGCAAGACCTGGTCGGTATCGTGCGCGTCGAGAGCGAGATGAAGCAGGCGCTCGAGGGGATCGCGAAGCTGAAAGAACGCGCGCTCAATGTTGGCGTCACCAGCCACCGCGAATGGAATCCTGGTTGGCACACCGCGCTCGACCTCGAGAGCTTGCTCACCGTTTCAGAGGCAATCACCCTCTCGGCGATCGAGCGCAAAGAGAGCCGGGGCGGCCACTTTCGCGACGACTTCCCCGAGAAGTTGCCCGAGTTCGCAAAGTTCAACATCGTGCTGAAGAAGGGCTCCGACGGGCAGATGGCGTTGCGGCGCGAGCCGATCTCGACGATGCGCCCCGACCTTCAAGAAATTGTCACCGCGGAGGCGAAGTAAAATGGGTCGCACAGCGAACCTGAAAATCTGGCGCGGCGACGCGAAAGGTGGAGAGTTCAAGGACTACACCGCCGAGGTCGACGAAGGAATGGTGGTGCTCGACCTGGTGCACCAGGTCCAGGCGACTCAGGCAGGCGACCTTGCGGTTCGGTGGAACTGCAAGGCAGGAAAGTGCGGCAGCTGTTCAGCCGAGATTAACGGCAAGCCCCGGCTGCTGTGCATGACCCGGATGTCGGATTTGCCGGAAGGTCAGCCGATCACGATCGAGCCGATTCAAGCGTTCCCGGTGATGAAAGATTTGGTCACCGACGTGTCGTCGAACTTTCGCGCGAAGATGAAGATCAAGCCGTTCAAGCCGCGCCCGCCAGACGCCGCCGACGGTACCTGGCGTATGGACCAGGTCGACGTCGATCGCGTGCAGGAATTTCGCAAGTGCATCGAATGCTTCCTTTGCCAGGACGTCTGCCACGTGCTGCGCGACCATGGAAAGCACGAAGAGTTCGTCGGCCCGCGGCTGCTGGTCTATGCGGCCGCGCTCGAGATGCACCCGCTCGACACCGAAGATCGCCTGCCCGATTTGAAGGAAGCGGGGGGCATCGGCTTCTGCAACATCACCAAATGCTGCACGACGGTCTGCCCCGAGAGCATCACGATTACCGACAACGCAATCATCCCGCTCAAAGAACGGGTCGTCGATCGCTACTACGATCCGCTCACGAAGCTTTGGCGGGCGATGACTGGCGGCTAGTGTTGCGGTCATGACCGCGCTTAAGCCGATCTCTCGCGATGCGATTCCTCGCGCGCTGGAGAAAGCAGAGCGCTACCGGATGCTCAACGAGCCCTTCTTCGCCGAGAGCATCTGCCTCGATGTGCTGACCGCGGATCCAACCCATCAGCGCGCGCTGGCGATTTACGTGTTGTCGCTGACAGATCAGTTCAAGGCGGGCTCGATGGGCAGCGCTTTAAAGGCCCGCACCGCGCTCGCGCGTTTCACCTCTGAGTTCGATCGCGTCTATTTCGCGGGAATCATCAGCGAACGGTCTGCAGTCGCGTTGCTCGAAGGCTCGCGCACTGGCACCAACGACTCGCTCTGGCATCACCTGCAGGACGCGATGGCCGCGTATGAGAAGGCCGACAGTCTTCAGGCCGATGCGACCAATGACGATGCGCTGCTTCGCTACAACACCTGCGTGCGCTTGATTGAATCCCACCGCTTAAGCAAGCCGACGGAAGACCAACGCCACTACCCGCTCGAATAGGCCAGCGAATGAAGGTCGAAGCTGCCCCTTCGTCTGGTAACTGGAGGCTTCTATGGTCCGTCTGATGATGTGGTTGCTGCTCTCACAGCCCCGGCCTCTCGAGCCGAAGCCGGCCGATGTGAGGCCCGCGGTCGAGGTGAAAGCGGCAGCGACGCCGATGGCCGCGGACGTCAAAGCGCTGGTTGATCGCGTGCAGGGTTTTTATGAGAAGACGACTGACTTCACAGCCGACTTCAAGCAGGACTACACCTACAAAGCGTTCAAGCGCACTCAGACCAGCAGCGGCAAGGTGGTCTACGCGAAGCCAGCCCTGATGCGGTGGGACTACCAGAAGCCTTCGGCGCGCACGTTCGTCCTCGCCAAAGACCGGGTGGTGGCGCTGGACCCAGAGGCAATGACGCTGACCATCATGAGCATCGCCACCAGCCAACTGTCGGCTTCGGTCACCTTCCTGTGGGGCCAAGGCAAGCTGGCGGACGAGTTTTCAATCGCCAAGAAAGACTGCAAGGACTGCAAAGGAACCTTGCTCGAGCTGACGCCGCTCAAGCCCGACCCACGGTTTCAGCGGGTACTGCTCGAGGTGGATTCAAAGAGCGCGACCGTCATCAAAAGCACGGTGATTGACCCCGATGGCAGTCAGAATGCGATCACCTTCGGCCCAATGCAGCTCAACTCGGGCGTCGACCCTGCGAGGTTCAAGCTGGAAGCACCGCCCGGAACGCAGGTGGTCGACTACACGAAGATGAAGCCAGTGGCGCCCTCACCTCCGTGACGCGGCTGGCGCTCGCTGCGTTGTTGCTCGGCGCTTGCGCCCGTGACACCCGGCCGCCAGCGAGCGACGACCTTCTGCAGCTGACCGTGGGGCTGGTGCCCGGCCCGATGCGGTTGATGACGCGCGGTTCGGTCTACTCGGTGTCCGCTGACATCTTCTTCGATGTCGCCTCACCCCTGTCGACCGCCACAGTGGGGTGCTTCGAGGAAGGTCCGCGTGTCGAGGGGCAGGTCGAAACGGGATTCCCCGATGGCACCACCCGGCGGCTTCCTGAGCTGGTGCTGCGGGGGCTCACCCTGGGGAATCACCGCTACGTGCCGCTGAGAGTCGGCCTCGAGCAAGGCAAAGAATGCGAGGTGGTGCTTGGCCTCGACAGGTTGTTGCCATGGGCGCTCAAAGTGGATCTGGCGCGTCGCGAGCTCACGTTTCTGCGGTCGGCCACGCGGCTGGACTACCAGGCCCGTGCGCTCGATTCTGCAGCTTCGGGTTGGGAAACGCATCAGCTCGAGCTGACCCGAGATCCAGTGGGCGATTGGCCGATGCTCGCCTTGAGGGTGAAGCAGGCGGATCAAGCCCTGGTTGCTCCGATGGTCTTCTCGACACGGGAAGCAATCACCCGGGTGTCGGTGGCGGCCGTGCGCGCTTCAGGGTTGAAGGTCGGTAAAGAGCTGTTCGACGGCCTGCCGGTGCCGGAAGGAATCAAGCTGCCAACCTCGGTGGCGGTGACCGACGTGGTGGCGACCGATGGGCTCGAACTCTCACCCGGCTTCGGCGTGTCCGCGCATTCGCTGCGACTGGACGCGCAGTGGCAGGGCAAGACCGCGGCTGGCGTCCTCGGCGCTGATGTGTGGGGTCGCTTTGATTCGGTGATCGACGTGCAGGGTGGGGTGCTGTGGCTCAAGCGCCCGCGGGTGATGCAATCGGGCGCCGTTCAACGGTGCGTGCGAGGCGCCGTCACAGGAGAAGAGGGCTGCTACGAACTGTTCGCCCGAGGAACCCGGGCGGGGCTGGAAACGGTCGTCACCGTGTGGCGTTCGCTGCCATCCGGGGGGAGGCTCTACCTCGACGTGCAGGCCGAACAGCAGCCGCCCTGCCGCATCGGATTCAGCTTCGGCGCAGCAGAACGCGGAGCGAGCGCTCACTTCGTCTTTCCCTGGGGCCGAATGGTCGAGTCGATGCCCGACTGCGCGGCGAGCTTCGCTGCGGCAAAGGGCGCGACCTTCTCGATGTTCGAAGACGGGCCGCTGACGCAGTGCCCAGGCACCTGCGCCTTTGCCGAAGACGCGCTCACCCGACAAATCAGCTGCGCCTGCGAAGCGGGCGGAGAGCTGAGCGAGCAGGATCGCGCGTTCGGCAGTGATAGCGCCCGACTCGCGCAAGCGCGTTTCGATCTTGTCCCGCCCGGTGGCGGCGGTCACGATGGAAATCGGGATGACAACCATCCGCCGAGTGTAGCGCGTCGGCGACGGAGCGCAAACGGGAACGAGTCACCG
>JANOHG010000974.1:0-13572 GCA_031406375.1 Archangiaceae bacterium
CACGTGCTCGACGTCGGCGGGGGGCTCGGCGGGCCGGCGCGCACGCTGGCCGTCGAGCACGGCTGTCACGTCACCGTGGTCGATCTCACGGAATCCTACGTGCGAACGGGTGAAGCGCTCACGGCGCGGCTCGAGCTCGTCGATCGCGTCACGCATCGGCTCGGCGACGCGCTCGCGCTCGACGTGGAGCCCGGCGCGTTCGACGTGGTGTGGACGCAGAACAGTGGCATGAACATCACCGACAAGGACCGGCTCTACGCCGGCTTCGCGCGCGCGGTGCGGCGCGGCGGCCTCCTGGTCACGCAGGAGCCGATGGCCGGCCCCGTCCAGCCCGTCGTGTTCCCGCTGATGTGGGCGCGGGACGCGAGCGGCAGCTTCCTCCGGGCGCCAAGGCGTGCACCGGCAACTCGCAGTGCGGCCTCGACATCTGCCTCAATGGCTACTGCAGCCGACCCTGCCACCGCGATGTCGACTGCGGCGGAACGTCGACCTGCCAGTCGGGCTTCTGCGGCCCCACCTCCAACCCTGACGCGGGAGCGGGCGGTGGCGCGAGCGGAGCGGGCGGTGGCGCGAGCGGAACGGGCGGCGGCGCGAGCGGAGTCGGTGGTGGAACTGGCACCGGCGGCGGTTCAGGTGGTCACCCAAATCCTCCCGCGAGTTGCAGCAACAACGCGGCGTGCGGTGTGGGTGCCTGGTGCGTGAACGCCAAGTGCTTCTATGGCTGCAGCACCGACTTCAACTGCAACATGGGTGAGAGCTGTCAGGGTGGCTTGTGCCGCCCGCGCGTTCCAGGAAGCTGCTCCACCGGTGGCGACTGCACGGCTGGGCAGGACTGCGTTGATTCGACCTGCCGCAACCGCTGTGGAAGCACCGCGCAGTGCACCTCGACCGAGACTTGCCGCATCGGCTACTGCCTGCCCGGCTCGGGTCCTCAGTGCACCAACAACTGCGACTGCATCGCCGGCGAGCGCTGCCTGATGGGTGTCTGCGCGCCGTAGCCAGAGAAGTTCGTCATTTCGCGTGAAAGTGTGCGGCCCGCATCGAGTGGGCCGCACATCTTCATTTTAGCGCGCCAGGTCGGTTTCAGCGCGCGGTGAGCGCCTTCGCAAGCTCGTCATAAAGGTGAATCGCGCTGGCGATCGCCTTGTCGAAATCACCCAAGTGCAGGCTCTCGTTCTCTGAGTGTGCGTTGGTGTACGGATCTTCGACACCAATCAAGAGCGCCGGCACTCCACCCAGCTCTTTGCTGAAAGGCTCGACGAAGCCGATTGAACCACCGCAGCCGATCGCGACCGCCTTCTTCCCGTACCCCTTCTCGAGCGCGCGAAACGCAGCCTGAAAAGCGGGGCCGCTGGGGTCGGTGTACCACCAGTTGACGCTTTGGTCGGCCTTGATGTCTGCCTCGAGCCCCCACGGCACCGACTTCTTCAGCGCGTCGACCAGCTTGGTCTGTACGTCGATTGGATCGAGGTTCGGCACCACCCGAATCCCGACGCGCGCCCATGCAGACTCACAGATGATGTTGCGCGCATCGGCTCGGGTGCTGGCCGCAATCGCATTGACGGTCAACGCTGGCTGGCGCCAGTTGGTTTCCCACGGATGGCGATCTCCGCCCAGCAGTTCGACCGACGGCAACATCCCCGCTTGCTTGCGAAAGTGGGCGCGATCTCCTGGCAAGTCGCTGATCCACTGCCGTTCGTCGGCGGTCAGCGGCTTCACCTTGTCGAGGATTCCCGGAATCGCGATCGACCCGTCGTCCTTCGTCAACGACGCGAGCATTTTGCACAGGGCCATCACCGGATCCGGAACCGGGCCTCCCCACATTCCTGAATGCAGCGACTGCTTGAGCGCCTTCACCTCGACATCAACCGTCACCAGGCCGCGAAGCGCGGTGGTGATGCTCGGCAGCGACGTCTCGAAGTTCCCAGTGTCGGTCAAGACGATGCAGTCGGCCTGGACCAGCGCCCGGTGCTTCTGAAGAAACGCAGTCAAATGCTCAGAGCCGATCTCTTCTTCCCCCTCGATGATCACCTTCACGTTCAGAGGAAGCGCTCCTGCACCTTTGAGCCAGGCGTCGACCGCCGACGAATGCACCACCACTCCGGCCTTGTCGTCCGCCGCTCCGCGGGCAAAGAGCCGGCCATCGCGCTCGGTGGGCTCGAACGGAGGCGACTTCCACGCTTTCGCATCGCCCGCAGGCTGCACGTCATGGTGCGCGTAGAGCAGCAACGTCGGCTTGCCCGGCGCCTTGAGGACTTCCCCGTACACATAAGGGTGGGCTCCTTCGACCTCGAGCAGTCGTACATTCTCGAAGCCACGCCGCACCAGCAGCTGCACCGTCGCTTCTGCGGAAGCGCGCACCTGCTTCGGGTCGAACCCCGCGAACGACACCGAAGGAATCCGGACCAGGGTCTTCAAATCCTCGAGGTAGTTCTGCTTCTCGGAAGCAAATCGCGCCAGGGCTTTGTCGGTGGACATGACGGCGACATAACCCAGAGGCCAAGCCAGCAGGAAGGTCAGCGTGGCCTGCGCGCCACCTGCTCGAGAACGTCTTTGGGCAAGCTGTCGGCGATCTGTGGGAACAGCTCGAGCAGCACCTCGGCCATCGCGACGTATTCCTGCTCGAGGTAGCCGTAAAAGACGACGTTCTCGATTCGGGTGCGGGTGTGAATCGCTGCGTGCGCCTTCAGCGTCTCGGCTGCGATCCGCACCGGCTCACGTACGCCCAGGCTGCCGACGCTGCCTCCCAGCGCGACCATCGCCACCGACAACGGGCCATCGCCAATGATGGTCTCGATGGCATCCCACAGGGACTCGCAGCCGGTGCGAATCGTTTCCTGCGAGGGAAACGAGGCACCCGAAAATCCCTCGCGGTAATCCATCACCGCGACGTGCGCGACCCACCGCGCGCGGGCGTGCTCGCCTGCATGGGTCATCAGCACCTGACCCGGCTTCATCGGCCCACCGAACTTGCGCGTCAGCTCGAGGGACACCTGCTGCTGAAACCGCGGGCCACACGAGCGCGAAATCGCCGCCGAGACGCCGGTGCCTTGCGCACAGTGGGTGTTCGAGCTGTTGACGAGCACCGATTCGTGACCGTCGGTCAAGCTGCCTCGGGCCAGAGAAACCAGCGGTGCCATCGAGCCACTCTACTTGAGCAAGTCATACCCGAGCTTCGTGAATTCAATCGATTCGTACCGCATCGGCTATTGGATCTTCCCGGTCACGATGCGACAGCGGATTCCGCCGTTGTTCACCTCGTGAACCCCATCGAAGCCTAAGCCCAGCGCATCCTCGCCCTCCTGCAAAAGGAACGCGAAGCGCCACCCTGGCGCTGCCTGCTTCAAGGAACCGCCAAGCGCGGTGTAAAGCGCACCAAGCTCCGAGCGTTCTCCGACGCGAATGCCGTACGGCAGGTTGGCGACGACGAGCCCTGGCGCGCCTTCGCGCGGTGTCAGCTTCGTCGCGTCCATCCGCTCGAGGGTGATCGCCTCGAACGCGAAGGCGCGCTTCGCATTGCGCCGCGCGATGCCCAACTGTCCCGAGTTGAGATCGGTGCCGAGCAGCACCGGCAGCTGCGCTTTGGGTGCGAGCACCCGCGGGCGGGCGTCCCACCGTTTCACGTCGTGCGATGGCCAGGACTCGAACGCGAAGTGCCGCAGCGCGCCCGGCGCTTTGCCCATTGCAATCCAGGCAGCCTCAATCAACAGCGTCCCCGAACCGCACATCACGTCCCACAGAGGACCTTCGCCCCGGTACCCACCCAGCCGCAACACTCCCGCGGCCAGGGTTTCGCGCAGCGGCGCCTTGCCGATTTCCTGCCGGTAGCCGCGCACGTGGAGCAGCTGCCCGCTGGAGTCGACGCTTATCTGACAGCGCCCGTTCTCATCCTCGCGCAGCATCACTTCCAGGCCGTGCGATGACGACTTGCCCCACGACCGTTCGGCCATCGACTGCCACCGCGGAGGGCAGTCGAGCGCGATTGGAATCGTCCTCGCTTTGTAAGCATCCAGGCTAACCCGGGCCAACTCCTCGGGGCGACCCACCTCGCCAACCCGCGCCCAGACGCGGGTCGCACAGCGCAGCCACAGGTTGGCATTCTCGTACGCATCTGCGGGGCCTTCTGCTTCGACTCCGCCCGGCACAGCCTGACCCGTCAGCCCGCGTTCCTTCACTTCAGACTCGAGCGCCCCCTCGATTCCCGGTGAGCACGCGATGAAGAGCTTCATGAAGCCCTGGCGAGCGCGCGAATGAGCTTCGGATTCACGCCCGTCTGCTCGAGCAGCGCGGCCAGCGTGGCCTTCGGGTCGCGAACGTCGCGCTCGACCCTTCGGCCGAGAATCAGCTCGTTCTTCAACGAGTGTTCCCAGCCGGTGAGCTCGGTCACCGTCACCGAGAAGCCCCGCGTCTCGAGCACCAGCGCTCGAATCACATTGGTCAAGTGCGAGCCGAACTCGCGCCGATGCCAGGGGTGCTCGAAAAGTGCAGCCAGCGGAGCAGCGACCTTCGCCTTCTGCTCGCGCAGTTGCCCAGCGACTTCTGCCTGGCAACACGGCACCACCGCAACGTGCTCTGCGTTGTGCGAGATCGCCAACGCCAACGCGTCATCGGTCGCGGTGTCGCACGCATGCAAGGCGGTGACGAGGTGCACTTTGTCTGGCACCACCGCTGCGTCGACCGCCGAACGAACGAAACGCATTCGGGTGAAGCCCAACTGCGCCGCGCGCGCCGTCGCACGCTCGTGAAGGTCTTCGCGCGTCTCGATGCAGATGACTTCGCCGGCTTGCCGGTTCTTGAAGAACAGCTCGTAGAGAACGAAGCCCAGGTACGCGTTCCCACTGCCCACGTCGACCAACACCGGGTTGTCGTGCTTCTCGAACGCCGCATCGAGGCCGGGCGTCAACAAGCCGACCAGATGGTTGACCTGCTTGAGCTTGCGCAGGGTGTCGGCGTTCAACTTCCCGTCGCGGGTAATCAGGTGCAAGGCCTTCAGCAGCGGCTGCGTTTGGTTGGGCAGCAGCTCGCGCCGAACGTTCTTCGACTCCACCTGCCGGCGGGCTTTGGGTGAGCTCATGTTGTCGGCAGCTTTACAGTGCGACGACCTCAACGACTTCGGGAAACGATTCCTTCAGCCGAGTTTCGATGCCCATCTTCAACGTCGCAGTCGACGAGGGGCACCCAGCGCAACTGCCCTTCATGTTCAGGTAGACGATGCCGTTCTCGAACCGCTCGAGGGTGATGTCGCCTCCGTCCATCGCGACGGCAGGGCGAATCTCGGCCTCGAGAATCTCGCGAATCTTGGCTTCGATTTCCGAGTCACCGCTGACGGTTGGCGCCTTGAGCTCGAGGAACTCGGCCTTGACGACTTCTTCGCCCGCGGTCAGGTGCTGATCGAGCATCGACATCACGCCGTCGTTGAGCTCGTCCCACTCGCCATCGTCACCCTTCGTCACGGTGACGAAGTTCGTGCCCAGCATCACCGCCAGCACCCCTTTGATTCCGAAAAGCTTCGAGACCAGCGGCGACTTCTCGAGTGCGGCGGCCTTGTCGGTGAAGTTCATCGCGCCGCGCGGCAGCAGCTTGGTGTCGACCACGTACTTCAGGGTGGACGGATTAGGGGTCCATTCGAGTTGAATGTTCACGGACATGCACCTCAAGTAAGCCCATCGGTACGGGAAATCAACCCAGGCTCATCCTTCTCTTGAAAGGCGGTTCGCTAAATCCCTTCGGCGAAGGCCGACTCGTCGATTTCCATCTCGAGCTCAAGCGGCAACACCTCGAGATCTGCCTCGCGGTCGGGACCTGCGGCGAGCAGGTTCGAAATCGGCTGGGAGGTTGGCGCTTTTCCAGAAGGCGCACCTGGCATCGGCAACATCGTGTTTGCATTGCGCAAATGGCTCACCAGCTGACGCGCTACCAGGTCGACAATCTGGAAAGCGAACCGATGACCCGAAGCGAACAGGGCATCGAAGTCTGTGTTGTTGAGCTTCAGCAATCGGGCCGGGCCGGTGGTGACGCAGGCGGCACTTCGGCGGCCCGAATCGATGGTCGATACCAATCCGAACATTGTGCCCGCAACCATGTTCGCCAATGTCTTACCGTTGCGCCCAACCGACACCTCGCCGTCAATCAGGAAATAGGCGCCGTCGCTTTCTTCTCCTTCGGCGAACAGGGGAGTGATTTCGCCAACCTCGACCAGCCGAAGCTTCTGCGCCAGCGCCAGCTTCACCACCGCTGGCAGCGGCTGGAACGGAGCGAACAGATCCAACACCGAGACGTCGGGTCTTGGTCCCGGCTTCGAACGCGGAGTCTGTACCGTACCCTTTCCCGACGCGACGATCCGTTCCGACGTTGCGCGCAGCCTGCCGCAGAGATCCACGCAGATCCGCCGCAGCACCTTGAAGGCTCCCGGTTTGAACGCGTCGCGCAGCGCGTGAAAGTCGGCGGCGAGGATCTCGTGCGCGTAGCCACCCGCGACTACCACCGCGGTCGCCGAACGCGGGCCATCGTCGATCAGCGTCATTTCTCCAACGGTGTCGCCTTCCCTTGCAAAGGCGACTGCGACTGGGCGCTTGGCTCCGGTCGGCGTCGTCGAGATTGACACCTCGACGCCTTTTCCCATGACCCACATCGCTCGACCGGGATCGCGCTCCTTGAAGAGCACCTGCCCGCTCTCGAGCTCCACCGGCCGCAGCAGATGAAGGATGTCCGTCATCTCAGACGGTTCGACGTAGGAGAAAAGCGGGATGCTCTTGAGGAATTCTTCGAGCGCGGGGTTCGGAGTGGCCATCGCTAAAACCTTCCTTAGCACGAGGGCATGGGTACACTGCCTTACCCAATGCGATTGAGTGGTTCATGAGATTCGTAGCCATTGGTTTGGGTGTTTTGCTCTTCGCTTCAAGCGCTTTCGCCCAGAAGATCGCGATCGTCATGTTCACCGGGCCAGGCGCCAACGAGGTTCGCAATCAGCTGGTGTCCGAGCTGTGCGATCGGGCTGACTGCTCGGCCCAGACGAAGGTCATCAGCAAGGGTAAAATCGACTGGAAGAAGGTCAAGAAAGAGAGAGTGAAGTTCGTCCTCGAGGGCAAGGTGGTTGCCAAGGGGAAGAAGAAGACAATCGAGCTTCAGGTGCTCACCAAACCCGGCGCAGGCAAGACGAAGAGCTTCAACCTCGAGGAAGGCGAGCTGTCGGATCGCAACCTCAAGGCGGCAGGGGCAGCGCTCGGAGCGCTGATGGGGCTGCCTGGGAAAGACGTTCCGGAAGAGAAGCCGCCTTTGGAAGAGAAGAAGAAGCCGGAAGAAAGGCGCGCCGCCGTCGAGGAAAAACCTATTGAAGAGGAAGCGAAGCCGGCAGCGAAGGAAAACAGGACGGTCAGCGAACCCAAGCCTTCTCCGAAGAAAGAAGAGCCCGTTGATGAAGAGCTCAAGCCGCTCAAGCGACCCATCATCGCGCTCGAAGCGGGCCTGGCCGCGGCGAGCAAGAGCTTCAGCTATTCGCAGGTTGCGACCCCGAACCTTCGCTCGTACCGCGCACCGTTCATTTTCGGGCCGAACCTGAAGGCCGAGCTGTATCCGCTCGCGATCTTCAGCGACGGGATAGGGGCCGGCCTGGGGTTCGAGGCGGGTTACTTTGTGGCGGTCGGCCTGAAGTCTCGCCGCACCGGCAGCGACGTCACCTACCCCACGTCGATCTCGCGCATTGACCTGGCGCTGAAGTTTCAAATCCGCCCATCACAGAAGTCCGAGGCGCACGTCGCGCCTTTCATCGGTTACCGACTGCACACCTTCTCAGTCGCTCCCGGAGGTGACGGCAGCGTGCTCGATGGATTGCCTGCCATCACTTACGCAGCGTTGAAGTTCGGACTCGGCGGCGAGTTGCCCTTGGGGGACACTGGGTTGTTGGTGTTCGGAAAGTTCGCCGTCCTGCCGGTGCTGTCCGCTCCAGAAATTCTCAGCACGTACTTCCCTTCTGGCTCGGCGATCGGCCTCGATGGAGGCCTCGGCCTCGGCCTCAAGTTGCCTTTCCTGCAGGTGGTGCAGTTGCGGCTGGCGTTCGACTTTGCACGTTATGGCCTTACCTTTCGCAGCCAACCGATGGACACCTACGTCGCCGAAGGCGCCGTCGATCAATACCTGGGTGGCTCGTTCGCGCTCTGCTTCGCCAACTGAACACAGCGACCCGAAAGCTGGGAGTCGATGGGCTGGCGAGACTAACCCTGGACCCGGTTGCGCCCCGACTTCTTCGCTTTGTACAGGTTGGCGTCCGCGCCTTTGATGAACTGCAGCGGCTCGGTCATGTCGCCCGTCATGTCCGACACTCCGAGAGAAATCGTTACCGAAATGTCCTTTTGCTCGAAGTTGAAGTGGTGGTCTTCGGTGAGCTTTCGGATTTTTTCCGAGAAGCGCCGCACGTTCTCCGGGCCTGCCTCGGGCATCACGACCGCGAATTCCTCGCCACCATACCGGGCAAAGCATTCTTCTTTGCGGATGCGGCTCTTAATCAAATGGGCTAACTCTCGCAGGACGTAGTCTCCGGCGAGGTGTCCATTGGTGTCGTTGATCTTCTTGAAGTGATCGATATCGAACATCACCAAGCTGAGCGCCCGGTTGTAACGGTGACAGCGGCCCATCTCGCGCTCGAGGAACTCGAGGAAGTAGCGCTTGTTGTGAATCTGGGTGAGGCCGTCGACGATCGTGAGCTGGTAGATTTCCTCGTAGTACAGCGTCTCGATGTTGCCGCCCTGCAGGTACTTGAAAATCGAGCCACCGACCTTCACCAGGTCTCCGGTGCGCAGCGGTTGCTCGGTCAGCACCTCTTCGTCGTTGAGGTAGGTGCCGTTGGTCGACCCGAGATCCGATACGAAGCTCTTGGCTCCTCGGGTGGCGATCTTCGCGTGCCGACGCGAGACGTTGTCGAGGTCAACGACGATGTTGTTTTTCACGTCGCGGCCGATGGTGAACTCATCGTCATCGAGGACGTATTTCTTGCCGATCTCTGGGCCGTGAATCGTGACAAGGCAGCTCTCGGTGCTGACGCTTATCCGATCTTGAAGCTTGCTGATTTTGGTAACGCGAGTCTCTTGCCCCGCCATTCGTCCCCTTTCCTACCACACGGTTCCTGTTCGAATGGTACCGTTCATATCCCCTAAACCATGCACACTTCTCTTCGAGTCCTCGTCGCGGTGGTCGTTTTCCTTGTCGTTGGATGTGGGAAAAAGGCGGTTGCTCCTGCTGCTGATAAAAAAGTCACGCTCGCGGGCAGAACTGCCACCTACCACGACTGGTCCAAGGCAAATCCTTGCCAAGCCGAGCCGAAGCTGGTCATCGGCGACCTCAACTCGACGGCGGCGCTGCTTGGCGAATACCTCGCTCAGACGGCAGCCGGCAGCGAAGGGGTGTGGACCAGTGAGCAAGTCACCATCCTCGAGGAAGGCGTCGTCGTGCTGCCTGCGCTGCTCGATGCGACTGAGAAGGCCACCGCGTCAATCGCTCGAAACGGCTGCCGGTTCCTCAAGGAGACCGGGTTTTCCGAGCCGGTGAAGAAGGTGATGGAACTGGGCGATCAGGCGCGGCTAAGAATCGGTGAGTCGCCAGCGCTGGCCGAAGGCCTCGCTCTGAAGGCGGCGCTCAAGGCATGGAAAGACAAGCAGCCCGAGACTCGTACGGGAGCCAAGACCGAGTGGTGCCCTCCAAAGTTGAAGGCGGGTGCGCCGGTCGACATCTATTACGCGTCGGAGAATGAGGTCGGGCTAACCGATTGGCTCTTCTGTGACGACTCGCGGGTGTTCGCAGGTCCAGGCGCGGCTCCGGCTTTCGAGGCCGCCGCTGGCTTGAAGAAGAAGCCGAAGGACAAGCCGTACCTCGACAGCGCGGCCAAGTACCCCGCGTCTGACGTGCAGCGCGCACCAAAGGCGGCCACTAAGCCAGGTTCGGCCGAAGACGGGGGCTCTGCGTACCCGGCCGACGCCGGAACACCCGACGCCGGAAAGTAATCTCCGCGGCAATCGAGCTTCAGATCGCCGCGGCGACGTGCTGCGCGGCCCAGCGCGAAATTCCCATGATGCTCTCTTGGGGATTGACGCCCAAAGAGGTCGGAAAGACGGAACCATCGACTACGAACAGGTTTTCCATACCGTGAAACCTGAGCATCGAATCGACGACTGACGTGTTCGGATCCTTTCCCATCGAACAACCGCCCATCTGGTGCGCGGTGACAATCCGGATTTTGATCTTCTCCCACGCGGCGCCGTCGAGCTTGTCGATGTCGTTGGGGGAATCCAACACCACCGGGTCGTAGTGCAGCGACATCACCTTCTTCGCGCCCGCGGCGAACTGCACGCGCGCCATTTCTTTGCACGCGACGCGGAACGCTTCGAAGTTGGCGGGGCCAAGCTCGTAGTTGAACGACAACCGCGAGTAGGCGCCGTCCTTGAGTCTCACCGTCCCACCCGGCTCATCCGGCAGCAGGCCATCAACTGTGATCGCGATGCAGGCCTGCAGGTAAGGCAGTTGCTTGAGCAGTTCAACCAACGGTGCCCCGACGCCGGTGCCAACCGTGGCCGCGAGCATCGGGTGCACCGGAGGCACCTCGAGGAAGAAGCCGATTTTTCCTGGCCCGCGATTTAGGAAGTGGTGCGAGTAGACGGACTGCGGCGCTCCGCTGAACGCTTCGACCTTTTCTTCGAACAGCGCCATCATCAGCACCACGGGGTGAAGCCAGGTGCGCTTGCCTACGCGACCTGAAGCGTCGAGTCCCGAGCGCAGCAACAGCGCGGGCGAGTTCAGCGCTCCGCCGCATACCGCGGTGACTTTCGCGTTCACTTTAAGCTTTGGCCCTTTTGGCAGCTGGGTCTTCGGGTCGAGAACGTCGGCGTGAACCGAGGAGATCTTCCGCCCGCTGACCTCGAGCCTTCGCACCGAGGCGTTCGCGTAGACCGTCAGCCCTTTCTCGACCGCGTCGGGAATCACCGTCACCAGCATCGACTGCTTGGCATCAATCGGGCAGCCCATGCCGCAGTAGCCGATGTTCGCGCAGCCGTTGACGTTGCGCTTGATCAACCCGCGTTCGTAGTTGAGCTTGCCCAGCCCGTCCCACAGCGCCTTGTTGTTCTGGTTGATCTGCTCGAGAGGCCATTGGGCGATGTGGAGCCGCTTCTCAATCTGTTCCCAATGCGGCGTGAGGGTGTCTTGGGTGAGGCCCACAACACCGTGCACCTCTGCCCAGTTCTTCAAGATCCGGTCCGGCGTGCGGAAGCTGCTGCACCAGTTGACGGTGCTGCCGCCGCCGACGCTTCGCCCCTGCAGCAGGCTGATCGACAGGTCGTCTGTCGTGCGGTTGCCGAGGTCCTGGTAGAGATTGCCGAACGCGCTCGATTCGGTCAGGTCGAAGTCTCGCCGGGTGAAATACCCTCCTTCTTCGAGCATCACCACCGACTTTCCCTGTGCAACCAGCTCGTGCGCGAGCCAGCTTCCACCTGGGCCTGAGCCGACAACGCAGACATCGCAATCAATCGCGACGTCGGCGCTGACTTCGTCACCCGTGATGATTCGGCCGACGTTCGACATCTAAGGCTCCACCCAGATTCCGGGGCTCGGAGGACGCGGTTGGCCGTTGCCTTTCCATACCGGCGCATTCGGGTCATGAAACTTCGGTGGCCCCGGGTAACCCACCGCTGCCCACGTCTCGGCTCTGACAAAATAGGCCGCCAGCACCAACCCGCGCAGGGCGGTGTAGCCCGTGCGCCGCACCGCGAGGCGGCTGGTGCGCCACTCGGACAGGACGGCGTCCTTCCCGGTCTCATCCAGCTGGGTAAATGGCGCGAACCGGAACCCGAAGAGAAAGTTGGGCAGCGCATTCTCGAAGAGGTTGAGCAGCTGCTTCATTTCGGTGAGCGCAGTTGGATCAACCTTGGTGAGGATGCGATCGGCGTTGACGCCGGTGCGAACGCTTTCGAGCGGCGGAAAATCCCCAAAGATGGGAATCATCCGTTCGGCGATCGCCATCAATGCCGCGTACTCGCGCGACGTCAGAGACAGCAGCCCTTCGGGCGGAAGTGGCCACTCTTTTCCAGGGCGCAGGAACAACGCGGTGCCCCCGCCCAGCGCGAGCACAGCGCCGGCCACCATTCCCCGCTTCAGGAAACTGCGACGGACTTGCCCCACAGGAGGCAGGTACATTTGGGGTGCCGGAGCCATGTCCAAGTCTTAAGGCAGACCGGCATGGAAGTCGCTTAGCTTGCGCGGCAATGTCCAAGTCGCTCGCGATGATCCTCGCTGGAGGAGCTGGTACTCGACTCGAGCCGCTGACCCGAGAGCGCGCCAAGCCGGCAGTTCCGTTCGGAGGCCGCTACCGCATCATCGATTTCTGCCTCTCGAACTTCGTCAACTCGGGCGTCTTCAAGTTGAAGGTGCTGACTCAATACAAATCCGATTCGCTCAACAACCACCTGTCACGCGCCTGGAGAATGACTGCGTTTCTTGGCCAATACTGCGAGACCGTGCCCGCTCAGATGCGAACGGGGGGCGATTGGTACCGCGGCTCGGCCGATGCGATTTGGCAAAACCTGAATCTGATCACCGACGAATCGCCAGACCTCGTCTACGTGTTCGGCGCCGATCACGTGTACCAGATGGACATGCGGCAGATGGAGGCCTACCACCTGAACAAGCACGCCGACTGCACGGTGGCTGCTATCCCAGTGAGAATCGAAGAAGCGCACGACTTCGGCATCATCGATGTCGGCCCGGATGGTGAGGTGCGGAATTTCCTCGAGAAGCCAGAAAACCCGCCGCACATGCCAGGAGACCCAACCCGATGTCTGGCCTCGATGGGCAACTACCTTTTCACCACCGACGCCTTGGTCCGGGAAGTGACCGCCGACGCAAAGAACGACTCCAGCGCGCACGACTTCGGCAAGAGCATCCTTTCGCAGATGTACAAGCGTTCGCGCGTCTTCGCTTACGACTTCGCCAAGAACGAGGTGCCCGGCCAGGGGGTGCGAGAGCGCGGCTATTGGCGCGACGTCGGGAACATCGACGCGTACTTCCAGGCGAACATGGATCTGGTGGCGGTCGAGCCGATCTTCAACCTCTACAACGCGCGGTGGCCGATCTACACACACCACCCCGACATGCCGCCGGCGAAGTTCGTATTCGCCAACCAGAAGGAAGGTCGCGTCGGCTACGCCACCGACTCATTGATCAGCGAAGGCTGCATCGTTTCCGGAAGCCACGTTGACCACTCGGTGTTCTCACCGCAGGTGCGGATCAACTCGTTCAGCACCGTCAGCGACTGCATCATGTTGGAGAACGTCGAAGTCGGCCGTCACTGCGAGATACGCCGGGCAATCATCGACAAGAACGTGACCATTCCACCGGGCACGAAAATCGGCGTCGACATCGAGTCTGACCGCAAGCGGTTCCACGTGACCCCCAGCGGCCTGGTCGTGATTCCGAAGGGCGCGAAGGTCGGCATGGGCGCGTGAGGTGCGCTAAGGGCCTGAGTTCGGATTACCCGGCCGGAGATCGCAGCCGAGGCACGACGCCAGCGAGGCGCGCGACCGAAGTTTACCG
>JANOHG010001019.1:0-4437 GCA_031406375.1 Archangiaceae bacterium
GCTATCTCCCGTGATTGCAGAGTTGGTCTGCTTCTGGGTCGAGCGCGGCCGTCACCAGCTTCGCATTCACTTCGGCATTGGCTTGCACGAACGCATCCGGGCGAACCCTGACCTCGCCATCCAAAAGCTCGACCTTTCCGAAGGTTTCGCTTTGACCCTTGGTGGGAACCAGCACGACGCCAATCCCTGTTCGGCTGATCGCCTCAGCCTTCTCGCGCGACTTCGCCTTCACCGCGCCCTTCAGGTGCAATGAGACCGCTGTCGATCCACCCGCCTCGAGCAGGTGCGCTTGATCAACCTCGTTGATCGCCGTGCCCAGCAACTCGGCGATCGCCGTTGGCAGCGACTGGAGTGGCTTCGTGAGCGCCGGGCACCGGTCGACCTCGATCTTGTCGTGGCTGCCGCGACGGAAGTAGCCGAACCGTTGGCCCACTGGGTGAATTACTGCGCGCCGGCGGTACCCGAGCGATTTCGGGCTTTCAATGGTGGGCAGCAGCTTGAACGCCGCGCGATCAAAGCCGCCCAGATGCTCAAGCGCCGACAGTACGATCTCGACTTTCTGAGCGCGCTGCACCTGCTCAGACACATGCAGCCAATCACACCCGCCGCAGCGATCGGCGACCGCGCAGGCGGCAGTACGGCGGTCAGCGCTGCGCTTGACGATCTCGACCAGCTCGCCGCGCAGCACCCGACCAATCTCGGTGATGTTCACTTTGACGCGCTCGCCAGGCAAGACGCCGTCGACGAAGACGCTGCGGCCGCCCAGATGCCCGACCCCATCACCGGACTTGGACAGACGCTCGATGGTGAGCTCTTCTTGCCGCACGGCGGACGCGAAAGCCGCGTTAAGTGGCTTTTCGCGGAACCTCAGCGTCGGGCAGCTCTTTGCGCAGCCTTTCGACAAACTGCTCGATTCGCACCTGCTTCTCTTCGTCCACGTCTACGAATTCGATGCCCATCCCTGGCACTTGATTCTGAACGTTGTCGAACTCACTGACACGAATGACTTTCCCGGTGAGATCGAACGGAAACGCTGCGTCGGGCAACGAGATGATCAGCCGCACCGTGCTTCCGAGCGCGAGTGGATTGCGGGTGTTGATGAACATACCGCCGCGCGAAATGTTCACCGCCCAGTCGGTGATGAAGCCGTCGACGGTGCGATAGGCGACCAGCAACTCATGCTGCAGTCGGTCGGTCTGACGCTTTGCCGATCCTGTCTTTTTGTCCGACTTGTCAACCATGGCTTGGCGACTATACCCGTGTTGAGTCGCCCCGCTAGAGATGGTTCGCGATGTGCATTAGATGCTGATGGTCTTGAGATCGCTGGCGACCTTCAGTTTCGGCTGGGTGAGCTTCTGCACGGATTCGACCGTCTCGCCCGGCGCCAGCTCTCGCAGCAACAACCCTTCACCCGTGACCTCGAGAAAGGCCAAGTCGGTGACGATGAAGTGAACGCATTTCTTGCCCGTCAGCGGCAGCGAGCAGGCGTTCAAGATCTTCGGAGCGCCCTCTTTGTTCGCATGCTCCATCGCAACGAACACCTTTCGAGCGCCAATCGCGAGGTCCATCGCGCCGCCCATTCCCTTCACCAGCTTTCCAGGAATCGTCCAGTTGGCGAGGTCTCCTTGCGCGCTGACCTCCATCGCGCCCAGCACCGCCATGTCGACATGGCCGCCGCGGATCATCCCGAAGCTCATCGCCGAATCGAAAAACGATGCCCCCGGAACGACGGTCACCGTTTCTTTTCCGGCGTTGATCAAGTCTGCGTCTTCCTTCCCCTCGACCGGCCAGGGGCCAATGCCGAGCAACCCATTCTCGGATTGCAGCATCACGTCCATCCCCTTGGGGATGTAGTTGGCGACAAGGGTGGGAAGGCCGATGCCAAGGTTGACGTAGAAGCCGTCTTTGAATTCCTGGGCGACGCGTGCCGCGATCTGCTCTCGGGTCAGGGGCATGTCAGCTCGCTTTCCTTACGGTCTTCTTTTCGATCCACTTCTGCAAGCCGACGCTCTTGATGATCCGCTTGACGAAGATCGAAGGCAGGTGAATGAGATCCGGATCGAGCTCTCCGGCGGGTACCAGATGCTCGACCTCGGCGATGGTGATCTTCGCAGCCATGCACATCAACGGCGAGAAGTTCCTGGCTGTCTTGCGGAAGATCAGATTGCCATAGGTGTCGGCTTTCCAGGCGCGAACGATGGCGAAGTCTGCCTTCAACGGCAGCTCGAGCACATACTCGCGGCCGTCGATCGTCTTCGTCTCTTTTCCGTCTGCGATCACCGTGCCCACTCCGGTGGGAGTGAAGAATCCCCCGATCCCGCAACCGCCCGCGCGAATGCGTTCTGCCAGTGTCCCTTGTGGGTTGAGCTCCACTTCCAGCTCGCCCGACAGGTACTGGCGCTCGAACTCTTTGTTCTCGCCGACGTAGCTGCTGATCATCTTCTTCACCTGCTTGGCCTTGAGCAGAACGCCCAAGCCCAGCTCGGTGGTGCCGCAGTTGTTCGAGATGATCGTCAACCCTTTGACGCCCTTCTGATGCAGCGCAGTGATCAAGTTCTCGGGGTTGCCGCACAGGCCAAACCCTCCGCTCATCACCACCGCTCCATCGGGAACGTCTTTCACCGCCTCGGCTGCCGACGCAAAGACCTTATTCATGAGCGCTCCTTACCGCAGGTCGGTCGTTCATCGTTCGACCATCAATGCGATGCCTTCACCGCCACCAATGCACAGCGACGCAACTCCGCGTTTCTTCCCCAGGTCCTTCATCTCTTGAAGCAGCGTGACCAGCAGCCGAGCGCCCGACGCGCCAATCGGGTGTCCGAGCACCACGGCTCCCCCGCGCACATTCACTTTCGCCGGATCGAGCTTGAGCAAGGTGTTGTTTGCGATCGCCACCACCGCGAACGCCTCGTTGATCTCCCATAAGTCGACATCGCCCGTGGTCAGCTTGCTCTTGGCGAGCAGTTTGTTGATCGCATCCGCAGGGGCGATCGTGAATTCGACCGGCTTTCGCGCCGCAGCCGCGTGCCCAACGATGCGCCCGAGCACGGTGCATCCTAAAGCCTTGGCGCGATCCGCGCTCATCAGCACCAGCGCTGCAGCTCCATCGTTGATTGACGACGCGTTGGCTGCGGTGACCGTACCGTCCTTTTTGAACACCGGTTTGAGAGACGCGATCTTGTCGGGCTTTGCGTTCTTCGGCCCTTCGTCCTCGGAAACGATCAAAGGCTCGCCCTTCTTTTGCGCCACGCTGACCGAGACGATCTCTGCTTTGAACGCGCCGTCTTGTTGGGCCTTGATCGCACGCTTGGTCGATTCGACCGCGAATTCGTCTTGCGCAGAACGCGAGATCTTCATCGAGTCGGCGCAGGCTTCCGCGCAGGTGCCCATGTGGACGTTGTCGTAAGGATCCCAGAGGCCATCGAGGATCATCTCGTCCTTCAACTCGCTGTTGCCCATGCGCGCTCCGCCTCGCATCGCGTGGGTCAGGTACGGGGCATTGCTCATCGATTCCATTCCCCCCGCCACAACCACCTCGGCATCACCCAGCGCGATTGCTTGTGCCGCCTGCACCACCGCCTGAAGTCCCGAGCCGCAGACCTTGTTGACCGTGATGCACGGCGTCGAATGCGGAAGCCCGCCATAAATCGCGGCCTGCCGCGCAGGCGCCTGTCCGACGCCTGCTTGCAGCACGTTGCCCATCACGACCTGATCAACCGAAGCCGGGTCGATTCCGCTGCGTTCGATCGCAGCTTTGATAGCGATTGCACCCAACTGCGGAGCGGTCAGCGACGACAGCGCCCCCTGAAATGCACCAATCGGAGTTCGGGCTGCACCAACGATGACGACGTCACGGGCCATGGGGACTCTCCTCGACGAGGTATCCAACGACCCGTCTTCTCGCCCCAATGCGCGTCGATTTCAAGACACTTGGCGCACGCACGCTGAAAAGCGGCATCGATGCTGGCCACACCCAAAATTAAAACGCCGGCCACCGCAATCGGCAGCCGGCGTCTGACTTCAAGAACCCGCGTGAAGCGGCGGAAAACCTACTTCTTCAGCTTGCTGGCCATCACGTCGCCGAGGCGAGCGCGCGAACCTTCTGCCTGCTTCTTCAGGTACTCGCGGTAGTCGTCCGAGCCTTCATTCGCCAACGCCTTGATCGAGAGTGCGATCTTCCTGTCCTGGCTGTTGATGTCGATGATCTTCACGTCGACTTCCTGGCCTTCGGTCAGCACGTCACGGGGATTCTCGACCCGCTCATCCTTGATCTCGGACACGTGCACCAACCCTTCGATGCCCGGTTCGATCTCGACGAAGGCGCCGAAGTCGGTGACCTTGGTGATCTTGCCCTTCACGCGGCTGCCGACAGGCGTGCGCTCAGGCAAGGTGTCCCACGGATCCGGCGTCAGCTGCTTGATGCCAAGCGAGAAGCGC
>JANOHG010001032.1:0-3686 GCA_031406375.1 Archangiaceae bacterium
AATGCTGGAGCGCGACCCTGGTCAAGTAGCGGTGGGGACGATGCTGTCGAACGCGTGGGTCTCGCTTCGGCGGTACGACGATGCGGTCGCGCTGATGAAGCGCTTGGCGGCGCAGTGGCCCCGCAGCGCGCTGGTGCTCAAGCAGTTGGGAGACGTCTACGAGTACGCAGGCAAGCCCGCGTTGGCGCTGGAAGCGCGTGAGAAAGCATTGCTGCGGGATGGCGCGGATTTGCCGCTGCGGCGTCTGGTCGAGCGCGCGAAGACAGGAAAGGAAGTGCTCGAGTCTCGGTCAATCTCAACTGAGGAAGCGCTGAAGGCGTACGAAGCCGCGCCGGGCACCGAAGACGTGCCTGCGGCCTACATCCTCGACGCCGCAGCTGTGCGCGCGTACCCCGATGGCTCACAGGTGGATCGGATCCACATCATCCAGAAGGCGCTGGATCAAAGCGGCGTTTCGGAGATCGGCGAGGTCACCATTCCTGCCGGTGCCATCGTGCTCAAGTTGCGGACGCTGAAGGCCGATGGGCGCGTGCTCGAACCCGAGAGCTTTGAAGGGAAGGAAGCCGTCAGCTTACCAGGCGTTCAGGTCGGCGACTTCGTCGAATATGAGTTCTTGCTTGCGCATCCACCCCGCGGGCCAACCCAGCCTGGCTTCACGGCCTCGAGCTTCTATTTTCAGATCGCGCGACAACCGAACAACTGGTCGACCTATGCGGTGATCGCCGACAAGGGCACCGGAATGAAGGTCGACTCGCACAACATGAAGGCGCCTGCGCCGCGCGTCGAAGGGAACGAAGAGGTGTTCACGCATGAAGAGCGGCGGGTTGCTCCATACATCCCCGAGCCGCAGGGGCCTCCTTCAGGCAACGAGTTCCTTCCCTTCGTCAGCGTCGGTGCCGGTGCAATGGGCAACGACGGGCTCGTCGCCGCCTACGCCGACGCATTTCTCGACAAGGGCCAGGTCACGACCGAGGTCGAAGCGTTTGCGCGCGCTGCGTCCGCAGGGAGCACGGGCCGGGCACAGGTGCAGGCCATCTATGGAGCGGTGATGGACAAGCTTTCGGGCCGCGACGCGGGGCTGGGTGTCTCGGCAGCGACTTCGGTCGCGCAGGATCGGGGCAGTCGACTGTGGCTGCTGTATGCGTCGCTCAAGGCGATGGGGTTCGACACCCGGCTCGCCGTCGTGCGCACGTTCACCGCAGATCCTGCGGACTATCTGTTTCCTTCGGAGCAGCTGCTGCCGTACCTCTGCATTCGGGTGGTGGTGAACGAAGCAGAGGTTGCGCAGGCCATCTGGTTGGATCCGCTGGTGCGATACGCACCGTTTGGAGAGGTTCCCGAGTTGGCTGCTGGCCGTGATGCGTACCTGCTTCCCGAGCCAGGCAAGCCTACCGAGAAGACAAAGACGCCCGAACGCGTAAAGCGGCCAGGGAAGGAAGTCTCGCTGCAGCTGGAACTCACCGTCGACGGGAAGTTGTCGGGCAGCGGCGTCGAATCTTATCAAGGGTTCGAGGCGGCGCAGCTCGCCGAGGCGCTCGATAGCCTTGCTCCGGATCAACGCGAGCAGGCGTTGCAGAGCGCATTGTCCCGCTACTTCGGAGGCGCAGATTTGTCGAAGCTCGAGCTCGACTTCAAGCGCGCCGTCGGTGCGCCCGTGGTGGTTCGCTATGCCTTCACCGCGGCGCGGTTCGCCCGTGCGGAAGGTGCCAACAAGCTCATCCTTCAGGGCGCGACTTTCCCGATGCTGCTTGGCCGGCGCTTCCTGCAGTTGAGCACGCGCCGCACGCCGCTGTTCATCGACGGCACCGAAGCGAGCCACACCGTCGCGACGATGAAGTTGCCTGCGGGCTGGAAGCTGAGTGGCGCTCTGGCCGAGGTAAAGACCAGCTGCCCCTATGGGTCATACAGCCGGCGCGAGAAACAAGTCGGCCAGTCGCTGACGCTCGACGAGGAATACCAGCTGTCGATGTCGCGCGTCCCTGGGAAGGACTACGACGAGTTCGCGCGCTTCGCTGGCGAGGTCGACCTCATCCAGGGCCGTGACCTGCTGGTCGAGAAGAAGCCCTAGCGGCGGCCTGTTGCATGTCTGTTGCAGTTGTCGCTGGCTTGCGTATCAACCCGGTTGGATCTAGCAGTGTCGACACCCGATGGACGCGCACGCGCACCCCCACCCGCACCCTTCCACCACTGGCGACCTGCTGGGCCAGGCGATCTCAGTGATTTGTCTGGTGCACTGCCTCGCCACCCCGCTGGTGCTGATGCTCGCTCCGGCCTTTGCAGGATTCTTAGGTTCCTGGCACCCGGTGTTGCTGGTCGGAGTCGTGGCAACTGCGGCGTGGGCATTCATCCCTGGCTACCGGTTTCACCGCAACCGCAGGGTGCTGCTGATGGCGGCCAGCGGAGTCGCGCTGCTTACTACCGGCGTCACCGTCTTCCACGACAGCTTCATCGCTGAGACCGCGATGACCGTGGGTGGCGCTGCGCTGATGCTCGCCGCGCACTGGAAGAACCGACAGCTCGCGAAAACCTGTCCCGTCTAGTACAGGTCAGCTGAGCAACGGGAACACGTCGGCTCGAAGGGTGAACATCGGGTCGGCGAGTCGATGTTCGAGACCGTTCTCGCGAAGCCGCAGCGTGCGCTTCATCACGAAGTCGAACAGCAGCGGGTCGTGCTGATCAATCTCATTGAGCCACTTGCGTTCAGCAGAGGTGATGAGTCCGTGTTGTTCAACCGCGCGGGTCTGCATCAAGACGTTTAACGCCGGCAGTGGGTAGTCAGAACCGTTCATCAACCGCTTTTGAAGTCGTTCATCGCGCAGCACCCTTTCGATGGGTTTGCCGACCCGCGTCACAATCGTCATCGCGGAAATCTCGCCGAACAGGAGTCCTTCCCACTTCTGTTCGGCCATCAACCGGATGAAGAGATCGAAGTTGTCGAGCCAGAGGCGGTTGCCCTCGGGCGCGTCGAGGTCGGGATTCTGACCCAGAGACGCGCAGTGCGCGACGATGACCTTGACGCCGTGTTCGAGCGCGCGGCGAAGCAGCAGAGGATTCCCCAGTCGCTGCCGACCTTCAGCGTGCACCGCCTTCTCTTCACCGGCGTGAGAGATGAGCGGAACCTTCAAGGCCTTCATCGCCTCATAGAACGCGTCGCATCTGGAGCTCGACGGATCGATGTTCATCGCATTGGGCAACCACTTCACCGCCACGGCCCCCGCTGCGACCGCCGCCGTCAGCGCTTCGACTGCGTCCCTGCGGTAGGGATGAACCGAAGCGCAAGCGACGAAGACGTCGGGATGCAGCGAGGCGAGCTTGAGCACGTACTCATTGGGAGTAAAAAACTCGGTGTCTTCCTTCACCTCGTTCCCGTCGGCGTCTCGGCACTTGTCGAACGCGAAGAGCAACGCGCGACCGTGTGGGGTTTGCGTCTTCATCAGACCGATGAGGCGGTCGATGTATTGGATGTCGCATTGGTCGCTGTCGGTGACTCCGGATGCCTGCTCGAAGACTGAATACTTGAGGTACTCGATGGGGCTTGAGAGGCTGCCCATCCTCGGGCCGATGAAGCACCCGGTTCCATTCGTTCCAGTGCCCAGAACATGGACATGGACGTCGAGTACGCGGGTTGGATCCAGACCTACCCAGGCGCGGGTGATGAGAGCCTTGGCTCCGTCCGAGAGCGGGCC
>JANOHG010001055.1:0-3229 GCA_031406375.1 Archangiaceae bacterium
GTCCGTTCTTGCCGATCAGCCGCCCGTCGGCGTCTCGGGAAGTGCCGAGGTAGTCATCGCAGTTGCAGAACTGCGAGAGGTACCCGACCAGCGAGTCGCGCAGCGGGATGCCGGTCTCGATGCGGGTGGTGTTGCGCTTGAGGACGAAGAACCCCGAGCCGCCCTTGGCGATGTAGTCGTTCACCGCGACGCGGTAGGTCGAAAAGGCATCCAGAGGCTTGCCGTTGATCTGGATGTTGGTCGCGGTGTGCGCCCAGCAGCGATTTCCTGCCACGTCCTCGAGACACTGCCACTTGGCTCGGCCGGTGCGATCGTCTTGCGGGCAGTCGGCGGCCTTTTTTTCTGGATCGCACGCGAGCCGCAAATCGTTCAGCTGCACCTGCGCGCAATCCATCGTGAAGCGAGCGCCTGACACCTGCGCCTGGCTGACGCAGCCACGGCTCGCCGAACGCTCGGAGATGAAGTCGAACATTTCCTCCATCTCGAGCCCCGAGAGGTACATGATGTTGATCGTGTTCTCGAAGGGAAACACGTTGAACATCGACTCTTGGGTCAGCGGCCCCGCGTAGAGGTTGTCGCGAATGCCCAGCGAGTTGGTGACGGCGACTTCTGCTTCCACGCGGCGGCGCTTGCGCATCGAGTCGGCCGCGACATTGCCCAACGGTGAATCGCCTCCGGTCGAGTTGTTGCGGCGCGCGATGTCGCGAGGCGCGTAGGCGAACAACGAGGTCAGTGAAAGCTTGAAGTCGAGATCGAGGATGTAAGGCTGAAGCAGCTGAGTCGTCTCTTTGTCCTCGCTTTCCGAGCACAGCTTGAGCGCTGCCTGCACCTGGGGATCCGCGATGAACTGCCCCGGACTCCAGAAGCGCGACCGGTAGTAGTCGTGCATCGCCGGCGAACACCACAGCGCATCAACAGGGAAGACCTTGTAGTCGTGACTGACGACCTCGGCCCCTTCGGGTGCGCCGCCTTCAGGAGGCATCTTCACCACCACGTCAAGCCGACCCAGGTACTTCGCAAACGCGCCGTTGTGGCTGAGGATCACCTTTCGGCCCGCCGGATCAGTGAGCTGCTGCGGAGGGTTGAGCACGATGTGCAGGTGCCCGCCGATGATCACGTCGACTCCGGTGACGCCGGGAATTTTCACCCGCACCACCGAGAGCTTGTCGTTCACCGGGCCAAACCACTCGATGATCTGCCACGGGTTCGATTGTCGATTCAGGTAGTACTGGATCTTGCCGAACTCGTAATAGGCCTCGTAACCCTGGATCAGCTCTTGATCTTCGGTGAGACCCGCGTGGCTCACGACGGCGATCACATCGACCACCGGCTTGAGCAGCTCGATGTAGCCGCGCACGGCTTCATTCTGCTCGAGCGGAGTCGCCTGCAACGAGTTGCCGCCCTCGACGATCGAGTTGAGAGAACTGATGTTCGCCAACCCAATGATCGCTACCCGAACCCCGCCTAGGTTCTTGATCGTGTACGGCTGGGTGTAGAGCGCGGTCTTGTTGCTGTCTAAATCGATCGCGCTTGCCCAGGAATAGTTGCACGCGAGCACCGGGAAAGTGGCGTGGTCGCGCGCCTGGATGGTGAAGTTGAGCGCGCCCGAGTCGAACTCGTGGTTGCCAATCACCGCTGCGTCGAGCCGCATCTTCGAGAGGAACTTGTATTCGACCTCTCCGAAGTTCACGTTGAAGATCGGCGCCCCCTGGAAGCTGTCGCCTGAGTCGAGGTGCAGCACCCGATCGGCACTGGCGCGTTCACGCTTGATCAGTGCGCCCAATCGCGCGACGCCGCCGAATGGCCCCGCCTCGGGGATAAGGCCGAGATCGGTGTCGGTTTTCAGCGGAGAGAAGTCGTACGGCAGCAACCTCGAGTGGATGTCTGTCGTGCCAAGGAAGGTGAGCCTGATCTCTTGTCCGGCCAACCGAGTCGGTTGGCCCTCGAGGACGGGCAGACAGGAAGCGGAAACCGAGGCGGTCAGAAAGACGGCGGCGAGGCGAATGGGTTGAATTACGAGCACCGTTGGGATCTGAGCCTTCGAGAAAACGCGCGGACCGTAGGTGGCCGTCTGCTTCTGGTAAGCCCGCTTCTCATGGTGGGCGCCCTGAAGGCAAGTGCGCGCGCCGAAGCGCAACGCGAAGAGTTGCACGAGGGGTTCATGGGTCAGTCCGAAGTGACGGCAATCGAGGTGGTAGAGGACTTTTCGGCCACTGCCCGGTGCGACGAAGGGTTCCTGCAGCTGCGACGGCTGCGGGTGAAGAGCCGCCGAAGCGATGGCACGTCGTCATCCATCTACCGCGTTGATGTGATCGACCGGCCGAAGCTCGACGCCGTCGCAGTGCTCGTTTGGCGCCGAACTGTTGGGGGTGAGCAGGAATTTCTCACCCGCGACAACCTTCGACCAGCGGCTTACTTCCGGCAGGGAAAACAGTCAGTGGTGCCCGATGGGCGCAGCCACCTTTTCTGCGAAGAGATTGTCGCCGGGCTGCTTGAGCCCGAAGACGCAGGCGAACGAGGTTTACGAGCACGTTGCGCCGCCGAAGTATCCGAGGAAGCTGGCTTTTCGGTGCTGCCTGACGAGGTTCAGTTGCTGGGCGCTCCATTCTTCGTTGCGCCGGGGATCTTGTCCGAGAAGATTTTCGTCGCCGCATGTGACGTGTCGGGACTCGTGCAACAGGTTCCCGAAGGCGACGGCAGCCCGATGGAAGAGGGCGGGCGAATTCGCTGGCGAACCGCCGCCGCTCTTTTTGCGGCCTTCGAGAATGGCGAGATTCAGGATGCAAAGACCGAGATCGCGCTGCAGCGCTTCCTGCGGCGCTGATCAGTCGGGCAGGCCGCTGGCGGCAGTGCCGAGCGCGATCATTCGCTTGCGCCGTGCGCCGGTCAGCATCAACTGGCCCACCGCGCACGCCGTGCTGAGCACGACGCAAGACAGCCAAAGCGTTCGCATGCCTGTCACCCGCACGATCCACGGGCCCAACAGCGGCGCGACCACCAGCGCCAGACCCCAAGTGAGAAAGTACGCGCCTTGGTAGCGCCCGCGCAGGTGATCCGGAGACAGGTCGGCGATGATGCTCGATGACACCGGAGACATGATGATTTCTCCGATCGTCCACACCGCGACCGAAAGGACGAACATCGGCAAGGCCTCGGCGAAGGCGTTGATCCCCATTCCAATTCCAGTCAGCAGGCAGCCCGCAGCGAGGATGCGGGCGCGCCCGATGCC
>JANOHG010001092.1:0-1731 GCA_031406375.1 Archangiaceae bacterium
ATCCGGTGCAGCAGCACCGCGTCGAAGAGAAAACCGGCGAAGAAGAACGCCACCTCGAAGGCGAGGTGGTGCTTCTTGCGCAGCTCGCGGAACCGCCCCCAGGCCCCCGTCGTCTGGGGCGGCGGTTCAGGAGTAGCGGTCGTCTCGCCAGGGGTGGGCGGAATTGCTGTAGCCACGGACCTCCCAGAATCCTGCTCGGTCTTGGTTGAGAAACTCGATTCGGTTGATCCACTTTGACCCCTTCCACGCATACAGCTGAGGGGTGATCATCCGAACCGGCCCGCCGTGTTCCTTCGGCAGCGGCTTGCCATTCCAGCTGTGAACCAACAGCACGTCGTCCTTCAGCGCTTCTTCTATGGGCAGATTGGTGGTGTAGCCGTCGTACCCATACGCCATCACGTGCGTCGCGTCGGCCAGCGGGTGCACCATCGCCGCGAGGGTCGAGAACTGCACCCCGCCCCACTTCGAATCCATCAGGCTCCAGGTGGTGACGCAGTGAAAGTCGCTTTCATCCTCGGTCTGCGGCAACGCCTGGAACCCAGCCCAGTCGAGGCTCAGCGGCGCTTCCACCGCACCATCGACGCGCAGCGCCCACTGATCCAACGCGATGTCGGGCTTGATTCCCAGATCCAGAACAGGCCACGACTTGGTGTGGTTCTGGCCCGGAGGAAGCTGGGGCATCCCGTGACGGTTCGCGGCGCCCGTGCCCTGCGGCTTCGCGTCGCTTTGCGCCGGAGAGCGATCGATCTTCTCTTGGTAGCGCGCGCGCAACTTCATTCGCGCTTCGACGATTCGCTGCAGCTTGTCGTCTGCCATTAGCCGTTGACCAACGCCTCGAGCTCACCGCGTTCGGCAAGCTCGGTGAGAATGTCGCTGCCTCCGACGAACTTTCCATTGATGTAGATCTGCGGAATCGTCGGCCAGTTCGAATACTGCTTGATGCCGTCGCGCACGCCCGGCTCGGACAACACGTCAACGGTGTGAACCGGCCCAAACGGCTTGAGCAGATCCAACGCGCGCGCCGAAAACCCGCACTGCGGGAACAGCTGGTTTCCCTTCATGTACACGACGACCTTGTTGCCCTTGATCTCGTTCTCGAATCTCGTCTTCAGCAAGTCATCAATCATTTGAGTTCCTTCCCCTTCCAGGGCTCACTTCTTCGTCCGCTCGATCCACTTCTGCCACTGCTCTGGGGAATACGTCTTTAACGCCAACGCATGCAACTCGCCGGTCTCGAGCACGTCTTTCAGCGGCGCGTACACCGCCTGGTGCTGATCGACCATCGACCTGCCGGTGAACGCCGGGCTCACTACCTTTGCTTCGAAGTGGTCGCCGGTTCCGGTGGTGTCTTTTACGTCGACCTCTGAGCCCGGCAGCGCCGCAAGAATCCGGTCTCGAATCATTTCTGGTTTCATCAGTGCACCCCACCCCCGACTACCAGCATCGCGGGGTCAACGCCCATCCCCTTTAGGGTTTCGTTCCACAGGGTGTCGGGCTCTCCTTCGAGTGCCGCGGTGGCGTTCGCCTCGGTGAAGAGCCAGGCACCTTGCGACATTTCTTTCTCCAGCTGTCGCGCTCCCCACCCCGAGTAGCCCAGGCAAAAGCGCATTCGCACGTCGTTCATCGCCAGCAGCGGCTTGAGCGCGTCTGCCGTCACCGACAAAAAGAGCCCCGGCATCACCAATACCTTCTCCGAGATCACGTCCGAGTCGTGCAGCACGAAGCCGCGGT
>JANOHG010001093.1:0-2464 GCA_031406375.1 Archangiaceae bacterium
TGCAGTGCTCGCGCGAAATGATCGACGCCTTGGGACATTGGCGGGGCGCTGTCCGACCGGCGCGAATCCAGCAGCCCGAGCAGTTCCGACGCGGTGGGGTCGCTGGGCGACAGGGTCCGCGCTTGAAAAGACGAGAGGTCGCGTGTGCAGGAGGGTTCAGCCGATGCTGGTCACTCGCAGCGCGCCCACCTCGCCCAGACCGCAAGCACGGATGATCGACACTGCGAGACACGCGCTGAGATTTCCCACCACCGCTTGGGTGCTGATGCTGCCAGGCGACAACGCCAGCCCTGAGGGCAGTTCGACGCGACCACCCAGGTCCAGCTCGAACAGCCCATGGCGAAAGCCGGCTATCAATCCGAAGCCAAAGGTAGGGGTCGGGCCGGTGCCCAATGAGCCAGTGGGCCCAAGGCCGAGATGAAAAAAGGTTGGAACCGGAGGCCTTTCCGGTGCAATCGCCACCACCGGCGGAGGAGGAGCCGTCACCGGCGCCTGAGTCGGCGGTGCGGATGGGCGCACCAGCCCAGCGCGGGGGTCGACTGAGATGGCCACTGCCAGCTCGAGGGCTCGAAACAGCTCGCTGCAATCAGCAGTCGGGGACGTCAATTCGCGCCGGCCGGTCTCGCCCTCAGCACCGGAACGAATGACCCGTGCGCTCAACGTGTTGCCCGAGCGGCGCAGCTGCACCTCGACGGTCTCGTTGCCGTCGTCGCCGAACGGGTTGTACCCAAGGCGAGCCATCACTGCACTCGTCAACCGAGCCTGAGAAGGGCAGCCCGTGTCAGCGGCGTCCTAGACCAGCGGCACCCGGGATTGGGTTCGTGCGGCAGCGAGCAACAACAACGGCAGGAGGAGCAACACGCTGTGCGCTTACCATGCGTCGGCGAGGCGACGCTCGATACCTGGCCGGCGATCGCACCCACCGTGTCGCCGCGTCGTTGTCGTCGTTAATCTGCGGTTCCGGTGATCGTTTCGAGTTGGGGAGCAGCGGCGAACATCACCAGAAATTGTCGCTGCAACGAGGCGACAGGGAGTCGCATCATTGCTGCAGATTTGAGCCGGCCGCCATCCGGGCCCGCGCGGTGGCCAGCGCCGCGTGGAGCCGCTCGCGCAGCACCTCGCGGGGAGGCAGCTCGGTCAGGTACACGCGGGTGCTCCATGTCTCTACGCGGCACATTTCCGCGTAGAACTCACGCTTCAGCGGTTCTTTGAGTGGGATGAGCAGCGTGAAGTGGGTCCACCCCAATTGTCGCAGCAGTGCCGCGACAATCTCCGGGTCTGGAAACGCCTCGGAGAACTGCACCATGCGCCGGAGGTTCTTCTCCCCGAAGCCGCGACCGAACCGCAGCTCCAATTGTCTCCCCACCGTGGAGACAATCTGGGCTCCGTATTCGGCACGCCGTCCTTGAGCACGTCCTGCCGGACCCGGTTTCCGATTTGCCAGTAGAGCGTCGTGAGAGCGGCGTTCGCCGCTTGCGCGACCTGGTATCGGGCCGAGGTGATCATCAGGCCGATGTCGCGCACCAGCGCTGACCCGGTTGAGTCGATGCTGGACGGGGTCGCAGCAATCGCCGACGGCCCATGGGCGGCCGCGGGAGCCCGTCGCGGGGTAGCCCTCGGTCCTCTCTTCATGGGGCGGCGTCTCGGCGACTTGCTCATGATTTCTCCCAGCCAATGAACTCAGGCGTCGCGGTGCTCAACGAATCAGAACGCCCCTCAGCCATGCGGTTCAATCGTCACCACCGTCGCGTCCCCGACTGCTATCGCGGAGCAACGGCGCGAGTACGCGGGTGAAGTAGTTTGTGCTGCCCACTTGGCCGTCGAACATTCGAGCCGAGCGGCTCAGCCGGTCCATGACCGCTTCGTACTCGGCGCGGCTGATGTCCCGCAGCGAGAGATACACCTGCGCGGCCCGCTGCACGCATCCCAAGGTGGGGTTCGGATTCTTGCCGTCGGGATGACGCCGAAGGTGCCGGTAGAGGCGCTCGAACTCTGCGTCTGGCTCAGGTCGTCCGCGAGCGATGCAGGCCATCGCCGCCGCGTGCTCGAGCGCGTAGAAAAAAGGGAAGTACTCCACCGGGGGCTCGCCGCGCATGGGCGGTGGCTGGCGGTTTTCCACGAATAGGGCAGTCAGCGGTTTGAGGTCTACTCGAAGGGAACGCCGCTGGTTGTCCATGAGCACAACAGCAGGGCCTTCGTCGTGCACAAGCTTCTCCGCTACCCTCGGTATGCCCACCGAGATGACGTCTGGATTCGGGGTCAGGCCGGCCGCCTCCAGCTTATTCACCAGGTCGAGGTCCATGGGTGTCCCTCACGCGCCAATACCACGGCGCACTCCCAGCTGTAGGGCTTGACGCGCAAGCGGCTGGCTTTTACGATGACCATAGTGACCATGATGACTATTGGAGGCTGCGATGGAAAAAGAAGCCGGCGTTTGGGCAGTTGCAGAGGCCAAAGCGCATCT
>JANOHG010001179.1:0-1040 GCA_031406375.1 Archangiaceae bacterium
CCCCCGTACCCTTGAGCGCCTGACACCGCTTACCTGTGCCTCCGTCGAAAGTTCCACAATACGCGTCGTCCGGTCGGCAACGGGAGCTGAAGCCGTCGCAGGGTTCGCCGATTGGAATCCAAGCGCGGCAGCGATGCGGGCAGGTGTAGTCGTACTGGTAGCAGAAGCCCCCGCTGTTGCATTCCTCGGGAAGAATGCAGCCCCGATCGGGAGGCACTTTGCCGGCGAAAACCACCTCACACACCGCGGGGGTTTGTCGGCAGCTGCCTTGCGTATAGCGGTTGAGGCACTCGGTCGCCTTTGGCTCGAGGTACTGCAGCCGGCCTTCATTCACCGCGCGGCTGTAGGCCGTCTGGTCGCACTGTTCGCTCTTCTTCGCGACACACTCTGAAACGCTGGTGGCGGAAAGCGCCAGGCAGCGAACCTCGCGATCGCACTGCGCCCACGCCAACAGGTGGCACCATTGGCCAATCGGCGCAAACGCGAACCCCGCATCGACAGCGGTACCGGCATCGGGCTTGACGCCCCCATCTGGCTTGCCGCTGTTTACCCCCGAATCGTCGCGCACCGAAGCGTCAACGGTATCTGGCGCGGGAGTGCAGCCACAGACGAACGCCGCAAGGGTCAAGGGAAGAAGCCGCAAAGCGGCGGAACCCTAGCAGACGTTGTCAGAGCGGATCGCGTCACAAACGGTTACCTTCCGCGCGCCCATGAGTTCCGACAAATCCGCCTTCCTCACGCGATGGACCACCTCGTACGCCGGCGTCATTGTCAGAAACCCGGGCAAGGTGTTGTTGTTGCTGTTGGGTCTGACCGTCGTCAGCAGCTACCTGGCCCTTCAACTGCGAATCGAGAGCGACCAGCTCGCTTTGATTTCCCAGGACCTGCCCGAAGTCAAAGAGGTCAAGCGTGTCATCGACATGGTCGGAGGCGCCGGGTACCTGATGTTGGGTCTGCGCGGCACCGATGCGGACACGCTGAAGAAGGTCTCTGACGCGATCAACGCCCGACTTCTGGCTGAGAAGCGCACCGACGGCACG
>JANOHG010001190.1:0-5474 GCA_031406375.1 Archangiaceae bacterium
GAACGGCAAATACCTGCGGCCTGCCCAGCTCACCGCGCGCCATCCGGTTGGCTTCCGCCGCGACCCGCCGCATTGGCTGCGCCATCACCGCGCCGGCGGCCCACGCAATCAGCAGCGCGGCGCCGAAAACGACGCTGAAGAGCATCGCCAGCCGGCCATACACGACCCCGCGGTGGTGATCCGACCGCTGTTGTTGGGCGATCTGATCAGCCCCCAGCGCGATGACCTGCTCGAGCCCCACCTTCGTCTGCTGGCGAGAGGCGTCGACCCCCACCAGCGAAGGAAGAATCACCAGCGCGGCGGTAATCGCCACCAGCCTCGCGCGCACCTGAAGCTTCGCGGCCGGCAAGGCTGAAATCACCTCTGCGGTCGATACTCCCGCGGCCATCGTCTCGATCAGCACGCACGCCCGACGCATCACCCATAAGTTCACCAACGCGGCGCTCATTGAACCAAACAGCACACCAAGCCCAATCAGCCGAACGATCATGCCGACCGTCGCCTCGGTGAAGTAGAGCATTCCCAGCGCGGCGGCCCCGACGGTACCGACCCAGCTGAGCGCAGTGAGCAACGCGAGGAAGTCGGGCAACCGGTGCACTTCGGTGATCGCTCGCACCAGCGCGTCGCGGGTCGGTGGCGCGGCAGATGTCGCGCTGTTCACCGCCTCGAGCCGCTGCATCAGGCGCAATTTGGTGAGAACGGCGCAGATTCCTGCGCCCGCGGCGATCAACGTCGCCACCACCTTGCGATCCTCGGCCGCGAACGCAACGGTGAGCCAAACATACAAGCTGCCGACTCCAGCGAACATCACGTTCACAGTGAGGAACGGGTTCCGCAGCCACCGCACGCGCTCTTCTAGCCAGAGCTCGATCTGCATCAGCTCACCTCGAACCGACCGACGGCAATCTTCAGCTCGGTGGCGAGCGCCTGCAGTTCGCTGTTTGTCTTCGACATCTGCTCAGAGGCGCCTTCGCCGGCTTTCGTCGATAGAAGGATCTCGTTCATCGCATGGGCGAGTTGATCGGTGCCCACCTGCTGATGGTAGGTCGACAGCGTGATCCGCTGAACGGCATCGGCAGTGGTGTTCGCGTAGCTCAGAATGTCAGACAGCCCTTCGCTGACCTTTCGGGCCAGCGCGCTGCCCGCATCCGACGCTTTCACCCCTGCCTCGGTCGCCATCACCGCCGCGTTCGTAGCGTCGCGCACGTCTTCGATCAGCCCGATGATCTCTTTGGTGCTGACCATCACGCTCTCTGAGAGTCGGCGCATCTCGGCGGCCACCAGCGAGAAGCCACGCCCGACTTCACCCGCCTTGTTGCCTTCGAGCTCGGCGTTGAGCGCCAGCAGATCAGACTTGTCGGCGATGCCGTCGATGAATTCGACGATCCGTCCGACCTGCTGAACCCGCTTGTTCAGTTTGACCACCGAGTCCGCGATTGCCTGATTGCCTTCGCGCACCTTCAAGATCGAGGCATAGAACTGATCGGCGTTGTTCTTACCCATTCGCGCTGCGTCCAGGGTCTGGCTTGCCAGGCCCGCGACGTGGGTCGCGTTCAACGCAATCTGCTTCGCGCTGCGCGCCAGTTCCAAGGTGGTGCCTGAGGTGTGAACGAGCGCGGCGGTCTGTTCTGCGGATCCTTGTTCGTGCGTGCTTCGGCTCGACACAAGCTCGTCGGTCGTCTCCTGAATCTTCTGACCGGCCTCCTGCAGTTGGACGATCACCCGCATCAGCTGGGTCTCGAGGGTGGTGAAGCCCACCACTGCGGCCCAGATCTCGTCTTCTGCGGCGACCAGAGCGCTGCCGCCCAACTTCCCGCCGGCCATCGCGGCGGTCTTTTTCGCGAGCGCGCGAATCGGAGTCCCCAACGCCGACCCCGCAATGTAGCCGCAGACGACCACCACCAGACTCACTGTCGTGCCAACCAGAACCTGCGTCAGCAGCCCCGCATCGAGTTCGGCGCTCAAGATCGCTGCTTGCGCGATCGGCTCGGCCTGCGCGAGCACCCTTGAGAAGGTGCGTTCGGTGTGCAGCACCACCAGATCGGCGACGATCATCATCGGAGTGCCCACTGCGACCGCCGCATAAATGACCAGCCGCCGCTGCAGCTGCATTCTTTGCGGAGCAATCGCAGCGACCACCTCGCGCGGATCAAGACCCGCATCCGCGACCTGCTTGATCGCGGTGCGCGACCGGACGACGATCGCCAGATATACAAGCGTCGAAACCAGCGGGCCCACGCCAATTCCGATGAACGCGACGCGCGCAGCAACCTGCCATTGAGCGGAAAAGACCTGAGCGTAGATCAACCCAGTCCCCGCCGAGCCCGCGCACCAATAGCCGAGGTTCACCCAGAATGAGAGGTCGCCGATTTGCGCCAACTCGCGCACCGCTTCGGCAAGGTTTTCCTTGGTGGCGACGCTCGAACCGTTCGCCACTGCCTTCAGTGCCGGCAGCGCTCTTTGTTCCTGACGATCCTTGCGCACCGCGGCAAGGGTGACGAAGATCCCGACGCAGATCACCAGGGGAATTACCGTGCCGGGAAGAAAGTCGATGGTGAGGAACGCGTAGAGGATACCGGCGACCGCCCCCACGAAGCCTGAGGCGGCCGACGGCAGGGTGACCCAACGTGGAAGGCCGCTGAGCCCTTTCATCGCAGTCCTCTGGCGAGAAACTGCGCAAACGCCGTCACCGCGAGTACCGGGCACAACTTTCCGGAAAGCAGCACGAAGCCACGCAGCGATCCCCCGACCGAGCCGACCAACATCGCAGGCACTGGCAGCAAGGCCTTCGACTCGGTGGCCACTTCGAGAGAGTCGACGACCAACCCACCGACGCCGTCTTCGAGGCGGCGCCCACCGGCCGACGGCAGAAAAAACGCCGCCCGCGCATGGGGCGTGGGCGGGTCTCCGAGCGCCCAATCGGAAATCTGCACCACCTGGGCGGCGGGAAACGCCAAACGGTGGTCGCCAACGCGACAGAGCACGAGCCCCTCGGGTTCGGTGCTCATCGGTTCGCTACCCCCCGCGCGCGAGGAACTCGAAGAATCCTTCGGGTTCGATCACCACCACTTGCCCCGCAGGAGCCGTCGCAGGTCCAGTCAAATGCGCCTCGACCCCCCCCGTCCCCATCGGGTCCAGAGTTCCCTCGAGGATCGATATCCCCGCAACGCGAGTCGCTGTCAGCGCAAGACTGCCCCGCGTCACCCGGATCAACACCGCGCGTTTCAGCGCGCGGTCTAAGTTCGCGCCGGTGAGTTGCGTGAGATCAATCACTGGAATCACTTCCCCCCGGTGCGCGAACACTCCCAATAAATGAGGCGGAGCACCCGGCACCCGCGTCAGCGCCGGAAGGGTGACCACTTCCTGGGCGCATTCTGCGGGCACTGCGTAGAGGCTCGCACCGCAGGCGAATACGAGGTGTCCCCGGGAGTCAGCCACGGCTTAGGTTGCTATCAGAACGCCGCGTGCTTGGCGCGCCCGACGCGCAAACGAAAAACGCTTGCAGTCTGGCGCGGCCCTGCGGCTGACTTCGGGGATGCGGTAGCTTCAGAAAGCGAAGTCGGCCTTTCCACCCTGCTCTTTGGCCGACTCGAGCAGCGCAGAGTCGAGCGTCGCTTCCTTCTTTTCCCCGCCCTTCTTCTTCTCTTCCGCCTTCACGAACTGTTCGCGCTCGGTGTTGAGGCGGGTGATTCTCTCTTGAAGCTGGGTGCGCTCTTGCGCCTTCCTCTCGACGAAGTCGACGCGCTCGGTTGGCTTCATCTCGCGCATCAAAGCGGGCAGCTTCGCCACCGGAATCGTCGTCACGTCAGTGCCTTTCTTCTTCGCGTCGACGAGGTCCCAGTTGCTGTTGTCGTACTGCGCCGATGCTTTGGTGACCGCGCGCGCGGTACCGCTGCCGACCGACATTCCACTCGCCGCCTTGTCCTGAGATTCCTGCCGCACCGCCGCTGCCGGTGCATCTTCTCCGTAACCGACGTAGGTCTTGTTGAGCTCATTGCCCAACCGAGTGATTTCAGCGTCCTGCGGAGCGTTGATCTGCGCGATGACGCGATTCTGATCGATGGTGAGGAAATTGCCGTCGGCCAACATCGCGGCGTCCTTCCACTTTCCGCTGACGCCGGCCGCCTGATCGCCCGCGTGAATCGTGTTGACCACGATCCCATGCTCGATCGCGTTCTTCACCGCCGTCACGTAGTTCACTGGCCCCTGGCCGAACGGCTCGTTGCCCGCGATGTAGATGAGCTTCAGATCGCCCTTGTTCTTGCTCCATTCCAACTGGCTGACCGCCTTCGCAATCACCGCGCCGCAGTACTCGTCGCCGCCATTGGTGCGCAGCTGGTGCAACTGCTCGCTGACCTTGTCGAGGTCGGTGGTCAACCCGGACACCATCCGGATGTAGTTGCTCTCGCGGGCAAGCCTGTCATTTCCGTATTCGTACAGTGCGAGCTCGAAGCGGGGCTTCTTGCCGTTCTTCTTCGCGGTCGCAAAAGTGTTCACGATCTTCCACAACTGCTCGCGCGTCTGATTGATCAACCCATCCATGCTCGAGCTGGTGTCGATCAAAATCGCCAGCTGAATCTTGGGTTCCGCAGCTTCTGTGGTCGGCTCCTGGCGATCTGCGGCGAGAGAAGGCACAGCCAACAACGCGGCGGCGAACACACAGAGGCGTTTCATCAGGTCACTCCAGGGGGGCGAAAGGTCAGATCGCCTGAAACGCACGGCTTCGGAAAACGATCTGCACCGATCGAAAAGCGCGCCAAAATCTCTAGAAATGTCGGGAAAATCCAACCAGATCCGCATTCGCCTCGAGGGAAGCCCAAGCTGCTCGAAGCGGCGAATGAGCAGTACGACCCCTTGGGGATGCTGCACACCATCGGCGCGATGATTCAAGATCGCGATTGGCTCGGTCGGCTACGAGGCGCTGCCCACGTGGTTCCCCTGGATGCTTCGCGGCAAATCCCCTGATCAGGCGACCTGCAGATCGCTGTTCGCCGCTGCCGCTTCGCTGAGCTTGACTGAGACCAGCTTCGACACCCCGGGCTCTTCCATCGTCACGCCGTAAAGCGTGTCGACCGCTTCCATCGTTCGCTTGTTGTGGGTGATGAGAATGAACTGAGACTGCTTGCTCATTTCCTTCACCATCTCGTTGTATCGCCCGACGTTGCCCTCATCGAGCGGCGCGTCAACCTCGTCGAGCAGACAGAACGGGGTGGGCTTGATTAGGAAGATCGCGAAGATCATCGACACCGCGGTGAGCGCCTTTTCACCACCCGACAGCAGATTCACGCTCTGCAATTTCTTGCCTGGTGGCTGAGCGATGATTTCGACGCCAGCTTCCTGCCCGACCCCTTCCTGGGTCAACGTCAGCGACGCGCGCCCCCCGCCGAACAGCCGAGGGTAGATCTGCTGGAACTTTTCGTTCACCGCGTCGAACGTCTGCGTGAAGCGCTCGCGGCTGGTGCGATCGATCTTCA